>JANMJJ010000040.1:0-5433 GCA_031371325.1 Akkermansiaceae bacterium
CGAGGAAGAAGAGCGCAAGGGCAACGAATAATTTCCCCCCGAAAAAGATCCTCGCGTCGCGGAACCTGGTGGATTGCACCCGACCGGACCTCATGACAACGCGGCGCGGGGATTACTATTCCAGCCGAACAGCTTACAGACTCTTGCTCATCCGGAATCGTTGAGACGCATGCTTTCTGCTGGGCGTACCGACAAGGATCTGACAATGAAGAGGGACGCGCTAACTCGAATCCTGATTCCCGACGATAAATCCACCCAACGAATTTAACCTGTGTTAATTCGCTAGGACCCCATCGACGATGCTCGTTTAATGACCCTATTGAAATATGAACTCAAAACTCAAACCCTGCCCTGTGTGCAACCGCGAGATCGCGACAGCCGCCACCACGTGCCCCCATTGCGGGAAGAACTTCAGTTCGGTGGCTCGGCTCGGGCTGATCTTGTTGATTGCGGGGCTTGTGGGATGGCTGTGCTTTGGAGGTGCGCTAATGAGAGCGCTGCACGCCGGTGACCAGATCGACGCGGCGGAGCAGTCAATTCGGGCAGGCCGATGAATCCGGATCCCAATGCGGGTGATCCGACGGTTGTGATCAATATCGACCTCGATAAGATCGTTGGCGATTTGCTGAAAACGCCAATCCCAAAAGACCCTGAAGAACGGGCGAGGTTCTTTGCGGATAGAAAAGCGTCCCGCGAGATGCGCAAAAATGAGCGCGAACGGCAATGGGAGAGAGAAAGAGCGGAAGACTACGAAGCGAAGAACGGCATCGACACTTGGACGGGAGACAAATGGTGGGAACGGGAAATGGATGCGATTGAGTTGATAGAATACCGGTCCGGTCGGGAGGTGCTTGAGAAGGCGAGATTCGAGGCTTTGGTGGAGAAGGAGCGCGAACGTTACCGCGGACGGGAGGAGCGGAAAAAGCGATGATGCGTGAATGAAGACCGTTGGCAGGACGCCTCCGGCACAGTCTGCCGCGAGACGCGACAGCCACGTTGATGAATGAATGAATCCCGTGGGCGAGACGCCCACGCTCCTTATGGCTGGCGCTCTTCATTTCCTATCAACCATCAAATGCCATTGCCTCCACTTGCTCTCAAACTGTTATCTCAAGATCTCCGTCCGCCGCTGCCGTTTCTCGAACAGCACGGTTTCCCGGTAGCCTGCGGCTTTGACGAGTTCGATGGCTTTCGGAAAATCCCGGGCCACTTCGTTAGGCGCGTGCGAGTCTGAGGAAATCACCAGGCCGATGCCGGCGGAACAAGCGAGTTCGAGAAAGCGCGGCGCAGGATAGGCTTGGGCACAGGGCTTGTGCCAGCCGACGTTGTTGACAGGAATCTGGGATCCGGCCCCAGACACCGGCACCCCGCCGCAGCACACCTTCAGCGTGCCCATCGGCAGCAACACGAGGTTGTTCGTGTGGCTGAGGCGGACGAGTCAGGGGCTGCCGCGTCGATGCTTGCGTGGGGTGCGGATTTGAGGCATCGTCGCCTCATGAGCATCGAACTGATGGAACGCGAGATCGCTGAGCTGAAGCAGCGGATGGATCAACTCGAAGCCACAACACAGCCTGGGGCCAAGACGACCTGGCGAGAGGCTGTGGGCGCGATGAAGGGCTGCGATCTGTTGGATGAAGCCGTCCGCCTCGGCGCTCAATGGCGGGAGAAAGCGAATACCGAGGGACGCTGATCGCATATTCGTGGTTCTGGACACCAACCACTTCACGGAAGTCATCCGTGAGTCGGAAGCTGGCGCGAGGCTCGCGCGCCGGCTGATCGAAAATGAAGCGGAAGTTTTTGTGTCCATCATCACGGCTCAGGAATCCTTCGAAGGATGGCTGGCCGTGATCAAGAGCCACCCACCGGGATCCGCTCAGGTCAAAGGTTACAGCCAGTTTCGCAAAAGCATCGATACACTGGGCAAGTTTTTGTTGCTGGATTTCGACATGGAGGCGGCGGAGGCTTGCTCTAACCTTCGCAAGCTGTTTCCGCGCGTGGGCACGATGGACATCAAGATCGCCGCGATCAGCCTGGCGCACGACTGCCTGCTGCTCACCCGCAACCTTCGGGACTTCAATCAAGTCCCCGGCCGGTGCGTGGAAAACTGGCTCGATTGATGGTTCCAGCGTTTGTAGTGACAGTGCGATGGAGTGCGGAGTGGAGCTGCGCTCTGCCACCACACTCCAAATTACTCACCAGCCCATCGAAACGACTCGCCTGCCCGACTAACAGACATTCCATCCAGATGCGCCCAAAGGTCACCTGAAGATCTCCGTCCGCCGCTGGCGTTTCTCGAAGAGCACGGTTTCCCGGTAGCCCGCGGCTTTGGCGAGCGCGATGGCTTTTGGGAAATCGCGGGCGACTTCGGTCGGCGCGTGCGAGTCCGAGGAAATGATGAGGCCGATGCCGGCGGAACAGGCGAGTTCGAGAAAGCGCGGGGCGGGGTAGGCCTCGGCGCAGGGCTTGTGCCAACCGGCGGTGTTGAGCTCGATGACGCTGCCGGATGCGGCGATGGCGTCGATGACCGGCTCATAGAACCGATTCAGATCGCCGACGGGGACGTGGGCGAATTTTTTCACGAGATCCGGATGGCCCAGGATGTCGAACAGGCCGCTGTCGGCCATTTTCGCGTAGGTCTCCCAGTAGTGGGTCCAGACGGCGTTCACGTCGCTCTCCGCCCAGCGGCCGAGCCATTTGGGATTGTCGAAATCCCAGTCGCCGAGGTAGTGGACGGAGCCGATGAGGTAGTCCCAATCGTAGCGGGAAGCGAGGTCGGCGATCCACGGCTGGCAGCCTGTTAGCCAGTCGCATTCCAGGCCGGCGCGGACGGGAATCCGGCCTGACGCGTGGCTGCGGGCGCGGGCGATCCATTGGAAATAGTCGGGCAATTCGGCTTCGGACATTCGCCAATCATCGAAGGGTTCGGGAATCTGCGGGGCGTGGTCGGAGATCCCGTATTCGGCGAGTCCGGCACCCAAAGCCGCGTCGATGAAGGCTTCGGGCTCGCCCTCGGCGTGGTTGCAAAGCGGCGTATGGGTATGATAGTCAGCGGGCACTTGTGGATTTCAGGATGAATCGGGTTGAACGGACGCGAGAAGCCATACTAGAGTCGCCGCACGCTGCAAGCACCAGACTTTCCATGTCCGAAATTTCCACCGAGCCCGCTCCGGGCAATTCCGTCACCCGCTACCTTCTCGCCCAACTCCGCCGCCATCCGAAACGGGTGGTTTTCACCGAGGGCGAGGACCTTCGGGTCATTCGCGCCGCCGCCCGCTTGGTCGAGGAAGAAGCGGTCGCGCCGATTCTGCTAGGCAACAAGGAGCGCATCCGGGCACTCGCGGCGGCGGCTTCGGTTCCGTTGAAATTTATCCATATCATCGATCCGCCGCTGGCTTCGGATTTCAGGTTGTTTTGCCGCCGAGTCGAAAATATGGCCCGCTACCGGACCATGCAAATCGGCGATCCGGCGGAACTCGTCGCCCGTCCCCACTACTTCGGGGCACTGATGGTCCAATACGGCCAGGCCGATGCGATCGTAGGCGGCAACCAGGCGCTGCCGGCAGCTTATTTCCGGGCGCTGCTTCACACCATCAAACCGTTGCCCGAGGTGCCGAAGATTTTCGGGGTGACCCTCTTGACCGGCTCGCACCTCAAGCATCTGGGTGGAAACGACATCCTGTTTCTAGCGGACTGCGGGCTGATCCCCAATCCCGACGTGAACGAACTCGCGGCGATCGCGATTGAAACCGGCAAGCTGGCGCACCATTTTCTCGGACGCAAAGCCTTCGTGGCGATGCTCAGCCACTCGACCAAAGGCTCCGCCAGCACCCCGGATGCGCGCCGCATGGCCGCCGCCGCCGCGCTGGCGCAGGATGAAGCGATGAAGCAGTTTCTGGACATCAGCATCGAGGGCGAACTTCAGGCCGACGTCGCGCTCGATCCCGCTGCGGCTGAAATGAAGCTTCCCGCCGCAGAAGTCCGGCCGACGGCCGACGTGCTGGTGTTCCCGAATTTGGATGCCGCCCACATTTCACTCAAACTGCTCCAACACGTCGCGGGGGCGCAGAACTACGGCCAGCTCATTCTCGGGCTGTCCCGCCCGGCGGCGCAGGTGCCACGGACCACGACCGTCGAAACCATTTTCGGCACCGCCGCAGCGATCGCGGTGGAGGCGATCAAATACCACCAGCTCTATCCCGACGGCGACTTCTGAAGCTGCGGGCCGATGAAGCGGCTGTTACCCGGTTAGCTTGACGCCCCCACGGGAACGGGCTAGTTCTCGCCGGTGATTATCATCCGGACTTTAAGACTTCTTTTCTTGGCCTTGGTAGCGGTGGCATCAACCGGCTTGGTGAGTGCCCAACTTTCGGCATCGCTCAGCATTCCCAAAACCCAATATGTCGCGGGAGAACCGGTCCTCGTTGTGGTGACCGTCACCAATCACGCGGGCCAGGTTCTCACTTTTACCGGTGACGCACGCACACCGTGGCTCGATTTCATCGTGAAAGACAGGCACGCAGAATCGGTGACGCCCCGAGGACGCTCGGTCTTCGGGAAGATGACGATTCGGGCGGGAGAATCCTTGTCGCGTGAAGTCGATCTTGCCCAATGTTTCCAGTTGAGCGAACCGGGGAATTTCTCGGTCAGCGCGTTGATTCACATGCCCGGAGACGTCGACGCAGGCGCGTCCACCAATCGGGTTTTGTTCAACCAAAGCCCCGGAGCTCCCTACTGGACGCAGAAAGTCGGCATCCCCGGGAAACCCGGCCAGACCCGGGAGTTCCGCATCCTCAATTTCAGCGGTGATGAAAAGTCCCAGATTTACGCCCAAGTCATCGACAACCGGACCGGGCGGAATGTCCGGACGTTCCTTCTTGGTGACGTCCTGATGCTTCGCAAACCCCTCGCCACGGTGGATCGCCTGCAACACATGCACGTGTTGTTCCTAGCGACACCGACGATGTGGGTGCATTGCCAGGTCGATACGGACGGCAAACTCTTGGAACGCCAAATCCACCAGCGCGGGACTCAAGGAGACCCGCAACTGGTGACCTTCGGGGACGGGACTGTCCGTGTGACTAACAGCATTGCCTACGACCAAAAGGCAGCGGCCGCAGCCAAGGCAAAGATCCGCAAGGCGTCGGATCGCCCGGCGATCACGTATTGATCGCGCGGGGGCAGCCATTTGCCAGGGCGATTGGCAGGAAGACATGTGATCTCCAGCAGGCCGAGATCGCAGCTTTTCGGCGAAACAGGTCGCTTCAATTTTGCGTGGTAGGGGCTGTCATGAAAACAAAAACCACTGGTGCAGCGCCGCCACCCGCTGGCGAGAACACCGCAGCGTGCGCCGCCACCCCAAAGGAGCGAAAAACCTAGCGCTATTGAGAGGAGCCATCCTCGCGCTCATTCCCCAAGAAAACTTCAGTTCGCTCA
>JANMJJ010000057.1:0-12198 GCA_031371325.1 Akkermansiaceae bacterium
CTGGCGGCTGCGCGAGGGCGCGGGCGATCTCTATCATCACCGGTTCTGGGGCAACCTCGTCCGCTGGGGTGCCGGGCCGACATTGCGTTCCGGCGGCGCGCGGGCGCGGCTGGGCACCGACCAACTGACTTACACTCCGGACGACCGGGCGAAGGTCACCGCCCGCCTGCGTGACAAGAGTTTGAAGCCGGTGGACGACGGCTCGTTGCACGCGGAAGTGCTGCGCGACGGCAAGGTGTTAGCCAGCGTGGCGATGTCCACCGTGCCAGGATCCAACGGACTCTATGAGGCGGATCTTGACCGTTTCACCAAGGCCGGAAAATACGAAGTCCGGGTGCGCGGCGAGCGTGCGGACGAGTTGATCCGCGAAGATGGGACCGGCGAACTGAAGACCGGCTTCCGCGTGGTCGGCTCGCGCGGTCCGGTGGAACTTGCGGAAACAACGCTGAATTTGCCGCTGCTGGAAACCATCGCGCAACTCTCGGGCGGCAAGGTGGTTTCCCCGGACAAGGCCGGTGATCTGACGGCGTTATTTCTAACCGACAAGAACGAGCGCGAGGAAATCCGCGAAACCGCGCTGTGGGACAGCGCCTGGGTGCTCGGCTTGCTGGCAAGTTTGCTCGGCAGCGAATGGGTGATCAGACGGGCCGGAGGATTGCCTTAATGGAAACCATCATGAACCTATCATCAGTGAAAATCGAAACCCGCTTGAAAGCGGTGCGCAGCCGGATCCGCCGGGTGCAGCTCATGCGCGCGACGATGGTGGTGGCGACAGTGGCGCTGGCCGGGTTATTCGCGATGATGGCGGCGGACTGGCTTTTCGCGCCGCTGCCGATGGCATCGCGTTGGGGAATGTTAGGAGCTTGGCTGATCGCGGTCCTAGCGGCGGCGAAGTTTGGCTTCGGACCGATCTTGAAGCCGATCGGCTTGTTGCAAGTGGCGCGATGGTTGGAAGTCCGCCATCCGGAAATGGAGGAACGCCTGAGCACCGTGCTCGAACTGGCGCACGCTGGCGGCGGAATTTCGGCGGATTTGTTGGCATCGCTGGCTGTCGCCGCCGAGGCGGATGCCGGCAAGGTGGACTCGGTGATGGAAGTGAAAGCGGCGCGGACCACCCGGCGCTGGGGACGGCCCGCCATGGCACTAACAACGATGTTACTGCTCGCCCTCGCGGTGTGGCCGGGCGCGACCACGCGCTTGTTAGTGCGGGCGGTGGCACCGTTTTCCGCGGTGGGAAACGCGGCGGCCGGGCATTTCGCAGTGAAGCCGGGGAACCTGGAAGTTTTGAAAGGCGATGCGGTGCGGATCGAGGTGGGCTATGATGGACGTGAGAAGAATCTGGAGATGTGGATGGAGCTGGAGAACGGGCAGAAAGTCTCGCAAGCCATGACCCACGACGGCGGGGTGTTGCGCTACGAGTTGAACCCTGCTAGGAACAGCTTCCGCTACCGGGTGCGGGCCGGGCGGGAAGAGAGCAATGGTTTCGCCATCACGGTTTGGCCGATGCCAAAAATCGTAGAACCGCAGGTGACCTTGGATTTTCCAGAATACACGGGCGCGTTACCGTTAGAGGCCGCGCTGGACCGAGGCATCGCGGCGGTGGCGGGGACGCGGGTGACCTTGGCGGGCCGAACCAACACGAAGGTGGAGTCGGCGTGGCTGGAGGTCGGCGGCAAGCGGATGGCGGATGGCGCGGTCGAAAGTGCGGCCAACGGCGGACGTGTTAGTTTTTCCTGGGTATTGGCGGTGGCAGGCCCGGGCGAGGCGGTGGTGATGTTGAAGCACCGGTTAGGGAGGGAGATCGAGGCGCTGCGATTCCCGGTGGAAGTGCTGGAAGATCGCACGCCGGAGGTGGTTTTACTGAGTCCGACGCAGACCGATCTCAAGGTCAGGCCGGACGAGGTGATGGCTTTGAAGTATGAAATTACCGAAGATTTCGCGGTGGCGAAACTGGCGGTGGAAGTGGATGCAGGCGGCAAGCCGCCGGCAATGTTAGAGAGAATCATTCCACTGCGGCTCGCGGGTTCGAAGCCGCCGAGGTTCTGCGGGGACGAGGCGGTGGCGATCGGAGACTTGAGATCGCGATTTCCCGGAGCAAATGAAATCCGCGTGCGGATCAGGGCCGAGGACGCGCGACCGGCTGACATGGGTGGGCCGGGCGTCGGGTTTTCCGAGTGGCTGAAACTGCGGATCGATGAAGGTGCCGAATCGCTGGCCAGGCAGGAGTTGCGGGAGGAACACGAGGGCGCGAAGCAGACCATCGAGGAAGCAATCCGCGCGACCCGCGAGGCGCGGGAGCGGATGGATTGGCATCGGGAGGAGATCAAGAAGGGCGAGCTGCACGACAACGCGCGCAAGGATTTGAAGGAGGCCGGTGCGACACTCGCGGGAGCGGAAGAGAAGTTAGACAGGCTGGCTGAGGAGATGAAGGTAAGTGTCCACGCGGCCAAAGCGGACGATGTTAGGAAGGCCGCCGGGACGGTCGCCAAGGCCCGCGAGGATTTGGAAAACTCGCCGTTGCAAGATCTGCCGGCGGAGCGCGATGCGAAGTTGGAGCAAGCGCGGAACGAGTCGGAGTCGGCGGTGAAGCAACTTGAAAACATCCGGGACACGATGGACCGGCAGCGCGAAAAAATCGAGGATCTCGCGCGGATTCAGGATTTGGCCCAACAACAACAGGAACTGGCGCGGCAGGCGGCGGCCGATCTCGCGGAACAGACGCCCAAGGATTGGCAGGAACAGCAGAAACGAATCGAGGAAGCGCTCAGGCAGCAATTGCGTGAACGGCCGCAGGCCAAGGCCGAAGCATTGAAAGCGCAAGCCGCACAATCAAAGGCGTTGGCGGAACAGGCCCACGAGATCGCCAAGGTGCAGGACAACCTCGAGCAACAGACGAAGCAGGTTTCCGAAAAATCGCTGCAGGAGGCTCTAGCAAAAGGAGATCCGGCCGAAGCTCTGAAAGGACTGCAATCGGCCCAAGCGGAGGCTGCGGGCGAGCTGACCCAAGCGATGGAAGCGATGCCGCAGGTTGAAGCTAGCGGCCCCATACAAGAGGCCAAAAATGCAGGCAAACAAGGCAGCCAGCAGGCCGCAGCGGCAGCCGCGCAGGGACAAAAGAACCAACAACAGGAAGCCTCGAAACAACACGATCAATCCGGCCAGAGCTTCGGCAAAAGCGCGGAAGCACTCACCCGTGCTGCCGACGAATTCACCAAAATGGCGCAGGAAGCCGCCGCCCAGCCCCCCAATCCACAACGGGCGCAGGTTGCTCCAGGTGCCCTGGCCGAGGCGTTTCAACAAGCAGCCCAAGCCGCGAAAAATCCCCACGCGGCGGGAGCGGCGGCGCAGGCTGCCCATGCCGCGCAAGCGCTGACACAAGCCGCGCAGGCCGCCCGCCAGCAGATGCAGGGCCGCCCGCCAAGCACCCAAGAACCGCCGGGAAGCCCCCCGGGAGACCAGCCGCAACCCGGCCCACGCACGCCTGAAGCTGACCCGGGGGTGCCGCCGGAATTGGCGAAGCTCGGCCTCAGCTCGGCGGATTGGGAAAAAATCCAAGCCACTCTCAAGGCCGACGTCGGCGCGGGCGAAGGCGGCGCGGTGCCGGAAGAATACCGGGAACTGGTGAAAGGCTATTTCGAGAGCATTTCGAAAAAATCCACGAAGGACTGACATGAAACCAACGATCCGAATCTTCCTCGCGCTGCTCGCCCTAACATCCCCCGCCCCGGCCCAGGAAACCCCCGACCCGGTGTTTTCGCAATGGCGCGATCAGGTCGATCCCGCCGTGGAAAACGCCCTGCACTATCTCGCCCGCGTGCAACGGCCCGACGGCTCGTTTCCCGGGAGCTATGGTGATTCCACGGGCATCCCCGCGCTGGTCGGGATGACATTTCTATCCAAAGGCCACCTCCCCACGGAGGGGCCTTATGCCGAGGCATTGAACCGCTGCATCGACTTCGTCCTCGCCAACCAAAAGGCCGACGGCCTGTTTGAAAAAGGCAACGCTGGCACCGGCCCGATGTATGCCCACAACATCGCGACCTTGTTTCTATCCGAAGTCAGCGGGATGGTCGATCCTAGCAGGCAGGAGAAAATCGCGGCGGCCTTGCCGAAAGCCTTGTCCCTCATCCTCCGCGCCCAAGCCGTGAAAAAAGACGAGCGCAACCGCGGCGGTTGGCGCTATCACCCCGGCTCGACGGACAGCGACACCTCATGCAGCGGGTGGGCGCTCATGGCGTTGCGCTCCGCCAAGCTCAACGGCGCGTCCGTCCCCGATGCCGCGATCCACGACGCCGTCGGCTATCTGAAACGCCACCAGGACAGCAAGCGCGGTTGCTTCGGTTATTCCGGCTCGGAAGATCACGAGCGATCCCTAACCGGCATGGGCCTGCTGTGCCTCGAACTGTGCGGCAAACACGGCACGCCCGAAACCGTGATGGCCGCCGACCACATCATGAAAACTTACCACGAGCTGCCAGGCGACCAGTTCGAGTTTTACGGCAACTACTACAACGCCCAAGGCTTGTTCCAAATCGGCGGGCGCTACTGGGAAGAATACGCGCCATGGATGTATGGCACGTATCTGAAAAAACAAGAGACCGACGGCTCATGGGACAGCCGCGAGGCCGGGCGGATCTACGGCACCGCCATCATGGTGCTGGCCTTCACCGTGCCTTACCGCCAACTGCCGATCTATCAGCGCGACGAGACGGTCGATGAAGCCAATCCGTGAGTGACTTTGAAAATCTTGTCGCCCGTGGATCCGGGCGCTAAGACTGCGGCGCGTGAACATCGTGGATCAAATCGCCCTGCGGGCATCGGCGGAGCGTCCGGCATTGGTGGCGGACGGGGTGACACTCAGTTTCGGCGATTTGCTGGAGCGGGTGGCGGCGGCAGCGGCGTGGCTGGATCGCTGCAAGGGATTCCGCCGCGATGGAGTGCCGCGGGTGGGATTGGCCTGTGGCAACGGGGTGGATTATATCGTGCTGGCGCTGGCGATTTTAAAAGCAGGTGGCTGTCTGGTGCCGTTGGCCGACGAGCTAACGGACGCGGAACGGCTGGAGATCATCGCGCGGACAAACCTGTGCGGGCTGATCCTCGGCCGGGGCGAATCCTGGCGGCGGGCGGAGGCGACGGGTGCTGAGAAATCGACCGGCGCGGCGTGGGTGGCGCTGGAGACGCGGGACTTGGAAAACGAGGTGGAATTTTCCGCGTTGGATCCGGCGTTCATCCGCTTCAGCTCGGGAACGACGGGCCGCAGCAAGGGCGTGGTGCTGAGCCACGCGAAACTGCGCGAGCGGATCGTGGCGGCGAATGCGGCGCTGGAGATCGGCCCGGGCGACCGGGTGTTGTGGATGTTGCCGATGGCGCATCACTTCGCGGTGTCGATCGTGCTTTATTTGTATCACGGGGCTTGCACGGTGTTAGGGACATCCCATCTGGCGGAACACGTTTTGGAAATGGCCCGCGCGACGCGGGCAACGGTGATTTACGGCGCACCGTTTCACCATGCCCTGTTAGCGGCGGATCCCGGCGGCTACGCGTGGCCGGATCTGCGGCTGGCGGTGACGACTGCGGCCCCGTTGTCCGAGGCGGTGGCGCGGGGATTCCGCCAGCGCTTCGGCAAGTCGCTGGTCCAAGGGTTGGGGATCATCGAGATCGGCTTGCCACTGCTCAATACCGGTGGTGCCGGGGATTCACCAATGGCGGTGGGTCGGCCGCTGCCAGCCTTCGACGTGGAATTGCGCGACGAAGAAGGCCTGCCGGTGGCGGTCGGTCGCGTCGGCGAGCTGTGGATCAAGGGTCCGGGAATGTTCGACGCCTATCTCTCGCCGTGGCAGACGGTGGCTGAAATTTGCGTGGCCGGCTGGTTCGCAACGGGCGATCTAGCGGTGACCGACGCGGCCGGTCGGGTCTATCTGCGAGGGCGTAAGAAGAGCGTCCTGAACGTGGGCGGGATGAAGGTTTTCCCGGAGGAAGTGGAAGCGATCGTCGAGAAACATCCTGCTGTCCGCCGCTGCCGGGTGACGGGATTTCCGCATGCGGTCTTGGGTACGGTGGCGGTGGCCGAAGTGATCCTCCACGATGGGGACGCCCTGGAGCCACGCGAATTGATCGGCTGGTGCCGCGAGTCGCTCTCGATCTACAAGGTGCCGGTTCGGGTGAAATTCGTGGATGAGTTGCCACTGACCGCGAGCGGGAAAATCCGGCGGGTTTGAATTCCCATCACGCCGCAGACCGCTGCGAATTTGTTGAAATGCCGGTTGAATATTGGGCCAAGCGACCCGTCTATTGGGGCGTGAATACAAAACATAAACTTTTGCGTCTCGGTTCGCTGATCGCGTTGGTCGCCTGCGTGGGTTCCAGTTTCAGTTGCATGACCACTTACGATGCGCAAGGTCGCCCCGTCCAATCGGTGGATCCAGGTCTCGCAGTCGCGGGGATCGCCGCAGCGGGACTGATCGGTTACGCGGCTGGAAACAACCACAACGACAATTATTACCATGACGGCGGCTATTACGGCGGAGGCGGCTATTACCGCAGAGGGGGCTACTATCGGAGCTATCACCGTTGAACGGCATCCAGTGTGCCGGGCGTGAAATAGCGATTCATCATTCACTTGGACGGCATGGGCAGCATGTAAGGAACTCCGGCCCAAGCTGCGGCGTTTTGGGCCGGTTGGCGAGGGTGATAGGCTTTGCAGTTCACACACCAATAGTAATCATTCGCGGATTGACCCTCCGGAAGTGGTGGAATCGTATCGGCCGCTTGGGCGGCGACGGCTCCGCCCCCGGCGATGGGCGGTGGAGCCACCCCTGCGGGCTGGCTTTGGCCCGGTTCGCGCTTGTGGTAGGCCTTGCAGTTCTCGCACCAGTAGTGCTCGTCAGGGGAAAGTCCCGCAGGCAATGGCGGTCGCGCGGCGGGAAGAGCACTCTCTCCAGGATTTTTGAGGCCGGCGATCGCCTCCTGCACCGCTTTTCCATAGTAGGGGGAGCCGGCGGCGGCTTGGAACTCACCAGACCGAGCGTATGAAATGACAGCCGTGGCGATCACGCCGGCGACCACCGCAGGCACGAGCCACGCCATCGGAGTTGTTGCTAGGGCATCTGTGCTTTTTTTTGACATTTTGTTAAGTCGATTACGATCAAGCTACCGATATTCCCATCCGGTCAAAGCGGGAAGTGTGCTTTTATTTTGCCCGGGGAGCCTCGCGCCCGAACAAACGGTCAATGATGCCGAAAGCACCGTTGAACACGGCCCGCTGGCCGGCGTCAGGCACCACTTTCTCGGAAATTCCCATCGCTTGATCACTGAAGCGCTCCGCATTGGCAACGATCAGCAGTCGGCCCTCCAGATCATCGATCACAACCTCGCCCGAAGGCCACGCCTCCGCCACCCGAGCCAACGATTCGGCACTTTTCACAATCCCCGATCGGCGGAGGCTTTCCACTGCCTGCTCAGCCGGGATGGATGAGGCAAACATCAGCAGCAGCGGCCCCTTCGAGCGGGGCGCAAGCGCACCCAACTCATCCAACTGGACGAGATCGGCGGGCTTGCGAACGATCAACGCCAGCGAGGTTTTGGCCGATCCAGAGGCACGCAGGTGATCGTAAAGGCCGTTTGCCTCTGCGGATCCTGACAGGTGGAATCCGGGAAATGCTCCGGTCCGCAGAACCCACTGGATGAAAACCTCATACCGCTGATCATAAGGCTCCTCGGTGATGAACCCCTTCAAGTGATGCCCCGGATCTTTCGAATCGGCGCGGAAAACCACCCACTCGCTAGACTGGATTGGCTTGGGAAACGCGGCGCGCCCTTGTTCCACCAGCAAGCTGGCCCACCGCGCCACGCCCAAAGACGCCATGAGTAGCACTCCCGTGACCAACCACACCCGCGGCTCGCGGCGGCGCAATAAGAAAACCGCAAGCACCCCGAGCAGAATCAGCGGAGCCATCCTTTTTCCCAGCGCAGGAACCATGCTGTCCCTGTGATTGAGCCAATTCGTAGTATTGAGCAGATACTCGTACTTTCCTGGATAGAAGATTTCGAAATTCGAGAACACCGTGCTGTCGGCCCACGCCACCACCCGGCCGCGGCCATACCGCGAGGCGGCGGACACGCAGAAGGTCCCGCTTTTCATCTTCGGATCGTCGTGCGGCGGCGGATAGAAATTATTCACCGAGTAGATCGCCCGGACGGATTTCGAATGCCCGACTTGATAGACGCTGCGGGTCCACATCGACGTCGGACGGATCGAAGTGGGGCCCCGAAGTTTGATGAACGACATCCCGTGCCAAAGGGAATTGCCGAGGCGAGGCGCGTCGATCACCTGATGGAAATCCTCGTCCAGATCGAATAGGACGTCATCCCTGAATTGAAAGCCAAATGGCTCGCAAAGTTCGTTCAAGTGTGACGCAGAGCCAAACACGTTGGTGTGATCTCCTATCAGGAAAAGCCCGCCGCCACTGCGGACGAACTCCCGGACCAGATCGATCTCCTCCTTGCTGAAACGACGGTCCGGGTCATAAACCACCAAGGTGCTGGCACCGTCCAAATCCGCCGCTCGCAGCGGACCGGGCGCATCGACAACCGGATAGAAGACCTGGAACAGGCGCTTGAAGCACGCGTAGTTGTAGCCGGAATCCGCGCCATACCACTCGCGGTCGTAGGGACGGTCGCTGCGGGACCACTGGCTGTGATAGGTGCTGATCACGAGCTTGCCGTTCTTGGGAGTTCCGGCCGGCTCCCAAAAGATGATGCCCGCGAGTATCAGCATGAGCGGAACGCCCCCCCATCGCAGAACCCGCGGCAGGCCCGATAGCGGACGCTCCGGGAACAGCGGAACGGACAGAAAGCGCCCGATCAAAACCCCTCCCGCCAGCAGGAATGGCAGATAGATCCAAACCCCAGCAGCCTCATCCATGAACGGACGATAAGGGAGTTCCTCGCTCTCGTAGCCGACGAATTCAAACAGTCCGGTTGCCAACAGCACCACGCATCCCATCCGGATGATCGCGGCCGCCAGCAGGATTCCCGCGATCATCCCCAGCTTGCGCGGCAACTCCCGAACCGGAGTTTCCGACCACAACAACCAAACCGCAGCGACCGCCAGAAATAGAAACGGCACTTTCAAGCCCATGCCGTCGATCGATGCCGCGAACTCCAGCGGACCGGCCATGGTTGTTAGGAGGACATGCCCTCCCTGGCTGCCGACCGACAAGCCGGTGAGACTGAGGAATCCATCGCTGAGCGTGGCGAAAAGCGGAATGCCGTCCTTCCAGCGCATCGCCGCGTAATCGGCGATTCCCGCCGCCGTCCATCCGATCACCAGCGCCGACACTTGCAGCAACGCGACGTTTCCTAACATTTTCGCGGCACCACCGGTTCCGGCGGCTTTGTGCGCCACCCGCACGTCGGCACCCGCGCCAGCAAGCCAAAATCCCGCCGCCAACCACGGGTGGAGTTGCATCAGTGCCAACGCGAAAGTCTTGGTGAGTATCGAGAGAAAAATCATCGGGCGGTGGCATCCAACAGGTTTTTTAGGAACGCGGTATTGGCCGGGTCATGGTTTTTGTGTCCCTCCACGTTGCGGTTGTGCAAGAACTCCGAGTCGCCGATGAGGACGAGCGCCCCCTTGCCCACCGGCACCGAGACTATCAGCGGCCAATCGGCGGAGGCGCAAAGGATCGTCGCCTTTTTCGGCACCACCTCCAGCCCCCACGCGCACATGAAGGAAACCGGCTGCCCGAATGCCTGCCGATCAAAAAAACGCCCGAGCGGAACGCTGCCGATGCGGCAGCCGAGGGAATCCAACAGCTCGCGGCTGCCCTCGGCATCGAGGAAACCGCAACCGAGAATCACGGTTCCGCCCCGTTCCATGAACCTCATCAAATCCCGCCGCTGACCGCCCGTTACCGGCCGCTGCGGCGCGTTCATCACCACGTATCGCGCCATCTCCAGCATTCCCGGATCCCATTGGTTCATCGCAACGGGCAGGTCTCCATGCCGGAGGAAGTTGATCGACACCCCATGCAGCCCGTTTTCCATGGCGGAATGTTTCGACGCGTTGGGTTGGTGGGAAAAATCCAAGAGCGCCAGATGCTCGCGGGCAAATGCCTGCTCGTAGCCCGGCAGGCCGCCTTTTCCGTGCGATGCGAAGGAAACCAGACCGGCCGTCATCAAGGCTCCCGCCTGGATCGGCACCGCCCGCCACAGGAATGCCAATACCACCAACCCCGCCACCAGCAGTGCCGCGATTCCCCGCCCGGCAGCGGACGCGGAAAACGACCAACCGTTGGATTCTCCCAACCACCCGAGGCTTGCCCGGAGCAATTCGAAGGAGCGCGTCAGGTTGTTATTGAAGAAGCTCGATGTGTCGCCAAAAACCAGCACCCGTCCCTTTCCATGCCGCTCGCCTGCGACCAGCACTAGGTCACCAAGCCGCTCGCCGGGCTGGTATTTGAAATCGCCGAGGTAACCGCGGTCCCCTTCCGGCGTTTCGAGTCCCTTATCGGCATAGCCGAAAATCCCTCCCACCAGCGGCTCCGCGGGCACTCCGAGTTCGAGGGACGCACCCACCAAAACGCCCGGCCGGTTTTCCGCATCGTCCCGCAGAGTCGCGAAGGGCGTCCCCTGGTAAAACCGGTAGGAATTGAACCATCCCTGCGGGAAAAATTGCGCCGAGTCGTTGTTGAACGAGATGTGGCAGGGAGCCAGCAGCTCATTCAAATGGTTGCGACCATTCTTGATGAACGTGTGGTCTCCCAGAACCCACAGTTTGCCGCCCTTGGAAACGAAGTCCCAAACCCGCCGCAGCGTCTCCTCACCCATGTCCTCATCGAGATTGGTGAAAACCAGGGTTTTTCCCGGATCAAGGATTTCGGGAACCACTTTCACCACCTCCGCCTTGCAGCCAAACATCCGCGCATATTCTGGCAACATCCCGAACATTCCGCCAGCCGCCTCGCCGTAGCGCGTGTAGTCGGGCTTGGTGAAACTCACCACCCCGCGCTCCACGAAGATCAGATCACACGCGGCGGGACGACGCCAAGCGGTGGGCGGCACCACCGCAATCACCGTCATCGCCACCACCACAGCCATCACGATGGTCCGTTTCCCAAACGCGAACTCACCTCTCCATGCGGCCCATCCCACCATCGGGACGGATTCCTCGTCCACCTTCGCCGCCTTGCCGTAGTGGAGAACCAAAAAGGCGGCAAGCTGGCCCAAGAAGAGGAATCCCGGAAACACCAGCACTCCCAAGCCCAGCAAACGTTTCCACAGCTCGGGAAATCCGAACAGATCCCGGAACTTGAGCGTCCACGCGAAATCGGCGGCAAAATCCACCCGGTCGATCAGCACCACTGCGGCGAGCGCGTTCAGCAACACCACGACGAGCACGAAACTCGCGGTGCGCAGCGGTCCCACCTTCGAGCCATCCCAACTGAAAACCGACAACACCAAAAACAGCAGGAAGCCGCCGAGATTCTGATAAGTGGCCCCCAGATGGAACGGTTGCCCGGCGATCCATTGCGAGACACGGTTTCCCGCCGCCATCATCGCTTCGATCACGGGATGGCCCAGCGGCGAGACGAAGAGGAAAAGATGCAGGAACGCGTAGGCGATCACTCCCATCCGGAGTGCCCGGGGAACCGGAGCCATGACTGTCCAAATCGCCAAATGAACCAGTAGAAACAACATCGTCTCCGCCACCACCGGCATTTGCACCGAGGCACGCAGCACCATCGCCAGACCCAGCACCAGCGCCAGCCATCCCGCTTGTTTCGATGGCTTCAGGCAAAGCGGGAGCGCCAACAGGCAGTACAACAAAAACAAGCGCCCCGCCGGAGGCAAATACCCGACCATGTCGAAAATCAAACCAAGCGGCAGTAAATAGAGAAGGACGGACATCGGGGGGCAACAACCTTTGATAGAATTTCCAGAGCTTCGGAAGTCCCTGTTCGGAATGCAAGCAAAAGGTCCGGCCTTTCATAAGGAGCAGCCGACATTACTGTCCCTTCTTCGGTGGTTGGGAAGGTGAAGAGACAACAATAAGGTCGTCTCTCCTTATCAAAAAAGCCCCGCTCACAAAAATCACGCCGATCTGCGATCCACCCCGGCGATATTGCTTCCCCGCCCCCCCCCCCCCGCAAAACACCCCGGCATTAAATATTTTACGCAAAAAAAAACAAGCCCCCC
>JANMJJ010000059.1:0-25842 GCA_031371325.1 Akkermansiaceae bacterium
CCCGACGACAACCCAACCATCGGACTGATCCTCTGCACAGAAAAGAACGAGACGGTGGCTCGCTACTCGGTGCTGAATGACCGGGCGCAAATTTTCGCGTCCAAATACATGCTTTGCCTGCCCACGGAGGAACAACTCCGGGTGGAGGTTGAGAAAGAGCGGCGTTCGATCGAGTCGAACTTGGAGGATCGGGCCGATGGATCCTAAAAAATATCCAATATTCAACACGGAATGATCAATTTTCAATAGAAGACGAAGAGTGATGTGAGCGGCGCAACGACTACGACCTGAAGGATCGCCTGATTGATTACTCGGTCAGGATTATCTTACTATCAGAGGCGCTACCCGATACGAAGGCGGGCAAGCACATCGCCTCACAGATTTTACGCAGTGGCACCTCTCCCGCGCCGAATTATGGCGAGGCGACCAGTGCGGAATCCACTGCGGATTTCGTCCACAAGCTCAAGATCGCTCTGAAGGAACTCCGCGAAACTGAAGTCTGGCTCAAAGTCATCGAACGGGCTGGTATCATTAAGCCACCATCGAAACTCCAATCTCTCATTCAGGAAACCGACGAACTCATCGCGATTTTGTTCACAAGCGTAGGCACGGCAAAAAAGCGCAATCCGCGCGCATAGCTTATTCTGAACATTGAACATTCCCTCTTGAATCTTGAATCTTGAAATCCTCTTCCCGCATGCCCAAGACTACCATCGAAGAAATCCTCGCGCCGAAGCCAGAGGCGCATCCTCGCATTTACGCCTACTCGATTGCGGACAAAGCGCATGCGGGGCTTCTCAAGGTGGGCCAGACGAGCCGTGAGGTGAAGAAGCGCGTGGCCGAGCAACTCAAGACGGCGAGGATCAGAAATTACACTATCGAACTGGATCAGTCCGCCGAACGCGAGGATGGATCGATTTTCACCGATCACGAAGTCCGGGCGGCTCTCGCGAAAAAAGGCCATGAGAAAGACGGGCTGGAATGGATGCGCTGCACGGTGAAGGACGTGAAAACGGTTTTGGCCGAATTGCGCAGTGGGCAGAAATTCTCCGGCACGCACCATGTGGATTTCGACGGTTGGCAATACCTGTCCCGTGCTTCCGGCGGAGATCCTTCCGAGGTGTCCAACAAAAGGCCACTGGTGTTTTTCGGTTCCTTCCAGGATCTGCTGGGCACGGACGGAGTGGGGAACATCAAGGCCAAGAATGAATGGCTGCACACGATGAACTGGGATCTGGTTGTTTTCGACGAATACCACTTCGGCGCATGGCGGGAGACGGCCAAGGAACTCTTCGAGGGTGAGGACGAGGCGGTCGCGAAGAAGGAGGCCAAGCTGGAATACGCCGCCGGATTGGCGGGCGTGAACGAGGATTTGACCGTGCTATCGGAAAAGGAGGCCGGATTCCTGCCGATCACGACCAAGGCCTACCTCTATCTTTCCGGCACGCCGTTCAAGGCGCTGGCCACGGGGGAATTCATCGAGGAGCAGATTTTCAACTGGACCTACACCGACGAGCAGCGGGCCAAGGAGACCTTCGCCGCAAAGCATCCTGGCAAGCGCAATCCCTACGCCGCGTTGCCGCAGATGCGGCTGCTCACCTACCAGATGCCGGAGGAACTGCTGGCCATCGCGAGTGGCGGTGAGTTCGATGAATTCGATCTCAACACGTTTTTCGAGGCGTCGGGGAAAGGGGTGCTGGCGGAGTTCAAGCACAAGAGCGATGTGCAGAAGTGGTTGGACATCATCCGTGGCGGCTATGCACCCCGCGCTGTGGAGCATCTCAAGACTGGCACGCGCCCGCCCTTTCCCTACTCGGACGTGCGGCTGCTTCCCTATCTCCAGCACTCGTTCTGGTTCCTGCCGAACGTAGCGGCCTGCCATGCGATGGCAAACCTGTTGGCCGAGAGACACAATGTTTTCTGGAGTGATTATGAGGTGGTCGTGGCGGCGGGAGCTACGGCCGGCATCGGACTGGAGGCATTGCCGCCAGTGCGCCAGGCGATCCGCAGCGGCTATGATACGAAGACAATCACGCTCTCCTGCGGCAAGCTCACCACCGGCGTGACGGTGCCGCAGTGGTCATCGATTCTGATGCTGCGCAACCTCAGCTCGCCGGAAACCTATTTCCAAGCTCAATACCGAGCAAATGAATCAGGCGGTATTCGCATTCCGCCGCTTTGAGGATGCTTCGTTGCGCTATACAGGCATCGAGAGCCATGTGGGGCTGACGCACTACGGGCTTTATGACACGGTGATCGCCCGCGAGTAACGACCGTGCGTGCCGAGCTAAATATGCGCAAACTCTTTGACGGTTTGAGGCCAATCGTCGCGGAGATGATTGAAATGGAGGGATAAGGTGCCACGGCACTCTTGTCGTGGATGTGAAAGATATGAAACCAGGCCCGACAGTGTTTTTCATGCCGACGCAACCATTCTGGGACCCGGCGAGTGCGGCTTCGCTTACATTTGTGGGCTTTCGATTTCCGCCGATCCGAAAACCCCGATCGCTTTCGGACCCATAATCCCGGGAACTGTCCACCTTGGACGGGAAATCGTGCGAGGGAAGGGCGATCATCCTCAGAATTGATAACTCCGCAACCACCCTTCCTCCAAATGGTTCTTTAAAAATTCCCCTTTTTCGGATTGCCACGGGGGAAAGGCGTCCCTAGCTTCCGCCTCCCGCGATCTTTAACCTCATTCCGAGATGTCCAAGCACAACAGCCTCAAGTCCAGCGCCACCGTCGGCGGCAAACGTTCCGTTCTCAAGCGCTTCGAGCGCGTCAAACTCCTCAAGGAGCGCGGCGAATGGAAAGCCGGCCGGTCCCCCGTGGGCCTTCCGAAGACCAAGCACGAGGGTTAATCCCCTGGCTTTCAACTTTTTCTAAAACGCGCGGATCCCACCGGGTTCGCGCCTTTTGCATTTACAGCTCCCATGGCAACCAACGACGGCACCCGCCTCAACAAATACCTCGCGTCCTGCGCCGTGGGCTCCCGCCGCGCCTGCGATGAACTCATCAAGGCCGGCCGGGTGGAGGTGAATGGCGCACCCTGCATCAACATGGGCACCCGCATTTCCCCCGGCGACCACGTGAAGGTCGATGGCAAGCGGGTCGCTCCGCGCGAGGTGATGATCGTCGCCTTCCACAAGCCGCGCGGCTATGTTTGCACGCGTGAGGACGAGCTGGGACGGGACACGATTTATGCGCTACTGCCGGCGTCGCTGCACTCGCTGCACCACGTCGGGCGGCTGGACATGGACTCGGAAGGGTTGCTGATTTTAACCAACGACGGCGATCTCTCGCAGCAGTTGATGCATCCATCGAAGTCGATCGAGAAGGAATACCTCGTCACGTCTAACCAGGCGTTCGAGAACTCCCACCTCGACCAATTTCTCGAAGGAGTTTTCACCGATGAAGGGAAATTAAAGGCGAAGGCCATCGAGCGGCTGTCGTCGCGCCGCCTTAAAGTGGTACTCGACCACGGCGCGAAACGCCAGATCCGGGTGATGTTCGAGACGCTTGGCTATCAGGTGACCAAGCTGATGCGGGTGCGCATCGGTGCCTTGTGGCTCGGCGATCTGGAGCCGGGCGCATGGGCGGCCTTGAACTCCGTGGAAATCCAAATGCTGTTAGGAAATCCGAAACCCGCGAAGAAGCGCGCGGCGGCGGAGGAGGGGCGCAAAAAAAGACCGGATTAACTTTTCCCGTAGGAATTACGGTGGTGGAACGCTAAAAACCAAGGGTTTCCCGCCGGGCACAGGCGTGTTAGCCTGACGGCAATGAATAAAATCGAGGTGATTGAAACGGAATGGGGCGGTGTGCTGTGCACCGGGAGTTGATCGCGCTCGAAATGAAGGCGCGGGTGGAATGGCGGGACTCGCCGGAGGCCCGGGACGAGATGCGGCGGTTAGGTGAGGCAGCCAGAAAAGAAATGGCTCCGCTGGAGTTGGCCCATGGTCATCAGGAATCGCCCGATTTCTTTTCTCATCCGACGTCTGTGGTGACGGTGGGGTGACAACCGCATCTGACTTTACCGAGACCTTCTCCCGGCCGCGCAAATGGTCATCGCCGCGAATGGATGCGTCGTGTTGCTCAACGGGCGAAGAGATCCACCTTGGCGGAACTGACAAACGCTTTTTGGGATGCGATTCCGAGTGCCAGGCTGTATCTGCCGATCATCGTGCTTTCGCCGCGCTCGTCCTTGTTCAGCAGGGCTAAACCCAACCCCAATTTGGACGAACCCATCAGAACCCGATTGAAAGCGATGCCGACATTGTTTGAAACCGGTCCGCTTTGGTGGGAGAGGGTTTCCCGCGTGCCGATCACGGCGAGAAAAACAAACGAGTAAAATAGCACGCGCAAGCCAATGCGAGCGCCACCGGGGGAGTGGGTCTTTTTCATTTCTGGGGGGATTGGGGGGATTGCATTTCTTGCGAAACACAAGTCAGGGATTAGCACCTTGGATAGCCGAAGGTCAAGAAATGCTGACGATCCTACGCGATTGCGCAGGAGGTCAGAGACCGTAGCAGCGAACCGCGTTGTCGTGGAGGATGGCGTGCTGCTCATCAGGAGTTAGATCCGCGACGAAGCCACGGACCATCTCCGCCCAGGCTTGATAGGAGTTAATCCGCAGCAGGCAGACCGGCCAATCGGTGCCGAATAGCAGGCGGTCCGGGCCGAAGAGCGCGAGCGTTTCCTCGAAATACGCACGCAGCGTGGGCTCGTCGATGTCCCCATCGAGCACCTCGGTGACCATGCCGGAGATTTTCACGCCGAGGATGTTGTCGCGCTTCGCGAGTTCCGTCATGCCGGCTTTCCAAGCTGGATCGATATGGCCGTTGCGGATTTCCGGCTTGGCGATGTGGTCGATGATGATGCCAAGGTCCGGCTGGCGATCGACGAGCTGGATGGCGAGGGGAAGCTGCCGTTGGAAAAGCAGTAGATCGTAGCGGAGGTCCAGGTCGGGAAGCTGGGACAGCCCGCGATGGAAATCCTCGCGCAGGAAATACTCGTCCGGCTCGCCTTGGAGCACGTGTCTAACCGCCTTGAACTTCGGATGAGCGGCGAGGCGGCCGAGATCATTTCCAACATTAGGATCAATCAGCGGCACCCAGCCAACCACGCCCGCGATGATTTCCGATTGGTCGGCCAGCGAGAGCAGCCAATCGGATTCGCCGATGATCTGCCGCGCTTGCACGGCAATTGTCCCATCCACCCCGGCGGCGGCGGTGGCGGCTTCCAACTGGCCCAAGAGCTGGTCCTGGGCCAACGGGGAGCCGGGCGGAATCCAATCGTATTCGGCGGCGGAGTAGTTCCAAAGGTGGTGATGGGAATCGATCATAGGGGTGAGAATAAGGAGTGGCGACATTCCTGTCGCCAGCCAATTAGGAGAGAAAGGAGGAGGTCAGTTAGATTATCTCTTTCGCGCCTCATTGGCATAGTGGACAAAAATGTCCACCCCCCTTACAGGAACAGCGGCTTCATGTGGCGGTCCAGCAGGTTGCCGGTGACGTTTTTCGCGACGACTTCCGAGTTGTCCTTGAGCGCCTGGATGTAGGTGTCGCCGAGTTGCGCGGCGATCTTGAATCCGACGTGGAGGAGCTGGCGGAGGTCGGCGTTGTAGCCGGGGTTCGTCGGGATGTGGCGGAGCGCGTCGGTGAATTGGGTGCTGGTCCAGCCGTTGACTTCCTCGGCGGATGGGAGGTTCGCGTCGCTGATGTCGATGACGGTGGCGTAGGGTTCGCAAAGTGCGGCTTTTTTATCGAGGGCCTTGGCGTAGATCTTTTTGGCAAGGGTAAGTCCCTCACCGCCGGCTTCGGCGAGACCGATGATTTCTTCCAGCCAGTTGGTCCCGGCAGTCTTGATGTGGAGGCCGGCACCGGTGCGCTGGATCGCTTTCTTGATGTATGGATAGATCGAGAACTTGTCGGAACCCGAGTGGACCGAAAGTTTCAACGCTGGAGGCAGGCCATAGGTTTTGATGGCATGGGCGATCACCGCCAGATCGTCATTGAACTCCTTCTCGAATTGCAGCGGATCGCCGACATAATCGACGCCCTTGTTGAAACGGCCGGTGAACTTCGGCGCGATCGTCTGGATCGGGATGCCTTGGTCGGCGAGGGCGGCGAGGATGATCAACATCTCCGGTGGCGTCTGCGGGCTGTCGGTTTCGTCCATCGAGACCTCGGTGACAAAATTGTCCACGCCGCCCTTGGCCGCGACGATGTGCGTATAGATAGCAGCAGCTTTCTGGGTGGCTTTGAGAAATTGATTGGCTGTCTTCTCCACATCCGCGCGGGTGATTTCGAAAGGTTCTGAAATTCCCTCGATGACCACCGTTCCCATCAGTTCGGGATGCTTGGCGATGAAAGCGGCAACATCCGCCGGATCGGCGGCTTCACCGATGTCGTCGGCGACGTCGAGGGTGAAGAAATCACAGGGCGCGACGAAACGATCCACGGTGGAAAGATTGATGTGATCGGCATCCAGCAGATACTCGCCGGTCCAGCCGAGATCGGCGACCGCTTGGTCGGCGGCCTGACGGGTCTGGATCGGCTCGGAGCCGATGATGTTGTGCTCGCGGTTCGACTTGTTCCAAACCGGGGTGATGTCGATGCCGAGTTTCTTGGCTTCAATGAAGGCAGTGAGCTGGGCATGTGCGCCATTGGCGAAACGATCGCCGACGCCGAAGGTGTATTTAGGGCAGGTTTTCATGGTGATATTGGAATTGGTTTTTTCATCTGTGGCTAAGGTCATTATTGGACTTCGATAATCGCTTTGATCGCACCGAGCGCGGGATCGGTGAATTTATCAAACTCCGCAGGCACATCTTCGAAGGCGATGCGGTGGGTGATCCAGAGGCCAGTGTTGATTTTGCCGTCGCGGATGAGTTGAATGATATTGTCGAAATCCTCCGGCATCGCGTTGCGCGAGGCAAGTAAGGTGATTTCACGGCGGTGGAAAACTGCAGCGTGTGGGAACGTTAGATCCGAGGTGGTGATGCCGACGTAAACCACGCGGCCAGTGAACGCGGCGTAGTCGAAACAGGTGGACATCGACTTGGGGCTGCCGGTGGCGTCGATGACGACATCGGCGAGCTGGCCGCCGGTGATGTTCTCAAGCGCGGCAAGGTGCGAGCCGTCCGATTGAAAGGCGATTGCGTGCTGGATGCCGAGGTTTTCCTGACAAAAATCAAGGCGGCTCTGGACCATGTCCATGACGATGGTTTTCACATCCATCAGTTTGAGGAACTCCAAACAGGCGAGGCCGATGGGCCCCGCGCCGATGACGAGGACGGTCTCGCCCGACTGGGGATTTCCGCGCTGCACGGCGTGGTAGCCGATGGCAAGCGTCTCGACGAGCGCGAGCTGGTCGTAGGAAAGATCGTTGCCCGGATGCAGCTTGCGGGCGGGCACGGCGAAGACGCCTTTTCTTAAGCCGCCGTTGTTATGGACGCCGATGACTTGCACGCCGGGGCAGCAATTTTGCGAACCTTTTTGCGAGGTCGGCGATGCGGGATCGTTGACATAAGGTTCGAGCGAGCACTTGTCGCCGGGTTTCACGTTAGAGACATCATCAGCCACGGCGACGACTTCCAAGCCAAGCTCGTGGCCGGGAGTGCGCGGGTAGGCGAAGAACGGGAATTTCCCAAGATAACAGGAAAGATCGGTGCCGCAGATGCCCATTCGGTGGGTGCGGACGAGTGCTTCGCCGGGGCCGGGTGCGAGCGGCTCGGGCAGGTCGATGATGGTGATTTCCTTGGGCGCGGTGAATTGGATGGCTTGCATCAGTTGTTTTCGGGTAGGCCTTCGAGATGGCCGGAGTTTTTGACGGGGGCGAAAATGGCGAGCACGTCGGCGAGCAGCTCGCGGTCGATGGGTGCCTCTAACCACTCGGCCCACTTGCGGATGTTTGCGGGGTTCGCGGAGCCGGCGATGGTGGTGGCGAGGCCG
This sequence comes from Akkermansiaceae bacterium, assembly GCA_031371325.1. GTDB lineage: Bacteria > Verrucomicrobiota > Verrucomicrobiia > Verrucomicrobiales > Akkermansiaceae > Luteolibacter. The sequence continues at coordinate 7,953 of JANMJJ010000059.1, forward strand.
GGATGTTCGCAGGAAAATTGGAGTGCGAGCTGGGCGATGTCCACGCCACGGTCCGCGCAGAGTTTGGCGGCGGCGCGGGCGGCGGCTTTGACGGCCTCGGGTTCCTTGAGCCATGCGGGGAGCTCGGCATTCGTTAGAAGGCGCGCGGAAAACGGGCCGGCGTTCATGGCTCCGATGTTTTTTGCGGCGAGGCGCGGCAGCAGATCATCGACGAAGGTGGTGTTTTGCAGCGTGTAACGGTTGTAGGAAAGCACGCAGTCGATGTCGTTTTCCACGTGATCGAGCACGGTGTTGAAGGTCTTCATCGGGTAGCAGGAAAAGCCGACGGCGCGGACTTTCCCCTGTGCCTTGAGCTTGAGCACGGCGGGGAGGGTTTCTTCCCAGATCTGTTGGAGCGGGACGAATTCGACGTCGTGCAGCAGCAAGATGTCCAGGTAGTCGGTGCCGAGGCGCTGGAGCGAAACGTGGAGGGATTCTTCGACGCGCTTGGCGGAGAAATCGAAATGGACGTCCGAGTAACGGCCGAGCTTGCTGCCTAGCAGGTAGCTCTCGCGTGGGATTCCTTTCAACCCGAGGCCGAGCATGATCTCCGACATCCCACGGCCGTAGAACGGCGAGGTGTCGATGAAGTTCAAGCCGAGTTCGATGGCGGTTTTGGTCGAGAGCATCGCCTCGTCAAGCGTGATGGAGCGGAACTCCGCGCCGAGCGAGGAGGCACCGAAGGAGAGGATCGGCAGGTCGATGCCGGTGTTGCCTAGTGGACGTGTTTTCATGTTAGAGGAGGGAGCGGATGGAGGAAATCGTCTGGCGCGCGGCGGCTTCGGGATCGGGCAGGGGAAAGATTTCCGCAGAGAGATAGCCTGAATAACGGATTTCGCGCAGGGCGGCGATGATTTGCTTGGAGTCGGTGTGACCGAAGCCCATCGCCTGGCGGTTGGAATCGGCGAAGTGGACGTGGCCGATGTGTTTGCCCGCCTCGCGGATGGCGGTCGGCAGATCGCGCTCCTCGATGTTCATGTGGAAGAGGTCGGCGAGGAGGACGACGTTTTTCAGCTTGTGCTGATCGAGGAATTTCGCGGCGGCGGCGAGGTGGTTGAAGAGGTTGGTTTCGTAGCGGTTGAGCGGTTCGTAAATGAAGGGCACGCCATGGATAGCGGCGCGTTCACCGCAGCGCCGGAGGCCGGCGGCCAGTAGATCGAGCGAGCCTCGTCCCTGCATCGAGCCGAGGATCGCCGGCGCGCCGAGCTGGCCGCCGAAGTCGATCATTGAGAAGACGAAATCGAGAGCGGCGGCACGCTTTTCCTCGCAAGCATCGGTGATGGCAAGCCCGTGCCGAAGCATTCCGGCTCCGGTGCCGACTGCGGCGATCGCGAGTCCGTGCTCGGCTGCCAGCGATCTAACGTCCGCCACCGAAATGAAATCCGGGCTGGGAAGGAACAGCTCCACCGCATCGAAGCCGATAGCAGCCGCGGTCGCGAAAGCCTCGGGTAACGGGGTGCGCAGGACGAAGGGTCCGGCCAAGGCTTCGGGGACTTGTGAGAGGGTGATGGCGGTTCTCATCGTGAATTTCGGTCCCGAATTCCTACACGCGTGGGGCGCGGGTGAGCACGGAAAAAAACAGATCATTCAGAATCAGTGATTGAAAATGCTACCACGCTCATTCCAATTCCCGCCGTGTCTTCTCGCGGAGGTGAGGATCCGAGATCATGTCGATCCATGGTTGAAGGGTGTCGGGCGCCGAATCCCGTTCCCTGCGGATCATGGTTTTGATGCCGGCATCGCGTCCGGCACCCGCAGGCAAGGTGCCCAGCCATTGATAAGCAGCTTGAGGATCTTGATCCGGCCATTTTTCGATCACCTCCTCGATCATGGTAGCTTGATTTCCACCCTTCCATCCCGCCACCCAGTCCGCCGCCGCGGCGGGATGCTGGCTGACCCAAGTACGCGCCAAATAGATAGGCATGTCGCCGCATTGCTCGGGCGACAGCGACTCGAGTTTTCCGGCGGCGGCCGCAGGATCCCTATCGCACCACCCGTTGAGGACTTCACCACGAGCGGCCTTTCGAATCTCGTTTTCCTCCGGCAAGCGCAGAGCCCAATCCATCGCTTCGGATGGTCCGTTTTTACCGGAAATCGCCGCCGCGACTTGGGGGGCGAGTTGTTTTAAGGCCGGATTCGTCCCGTTCTGTTCCACGAACGAGCGGGCACCCTCGGTGTCCTGGATGGCCCAGTTCATGAGATCGGTTGGATCCCTTTCAGAAAACGGTTTCGTGGCCCATGTGTCGTCCAATGTCCCGATGCGCCGGGTGAAGACCCCCATGGTGACGGTGGCGGTGCCGCTGGAACTGATGGTCAGGAAATGCGCGATTTTCTTCGCATCGCCTTCCGGCAGGGAATCGAACCAAGCTGTCGCCCCGTCCGGAGAGACCGAAATCCAGCTTTGGTAAACTCCGGCCATCAAGGTTTCGTTTGTGGGAGCGGTCTTGAGAACCCACGCCGCGGCGCCTGCGGGATCGGCCTTCGCCCAGCCGCGGAGGACATGCTCGGTCGCGGATTGCGCATCCTCCGGTGTTAGGTCTTTTGCTTTCATCAGCGCGGCTTCCGGATCGTGGGAACCCCATGCCGCGAAAAGGTCGGGGAGGGTCTGACTCCGGGCTTTGCTAGCAGGCATTTTCTCGAAATAATCGAACGCGGCTTCCGGCTCGGATTTCACTAGGATGCCCAAGGCTCCGGCAACCGCCTTGCAATGGAGCTCTCCGGTGAGCTGGTTCTCCGCCCAATCCAGCGCGTGCCGGCCATCTTTCCAGTTCTTCAGAATCGCGTCCACCAGACCGGACTTGAGGAATGGTTTGAGTCCCGACGTTTTCAATTCGGCCGCCACAAACTCCGGATTTTCAACGGCCAGGTGGGTGAGGAGGAAGAAAACCGCGTTATCACGATCCGGCCATGGCTGGGATTTTGCGGCGGCAAGCGCGGCGGCCGCACCTTCCCGGTCACAAATGCCCGCGAGATCGTCATCGGAAAGCTCACGAACGGGTTTTCCAGTCGTGGAGCGGGAGGCTCTTTGTCCGCTCGTTTGTCGGTCCTGGTTAGTTCGAGGCCGCCGCTCGCTTGGTGCGCCAGGCGGAGTGCCTTCCCCGAAAAAAACCCAAGCCGCTGGCACGCTCAAGCCCGCCAATGTGACGGCCATTAGGAGTTGTGGTTTCATGGCGCTTACGGGATCCGGCGGAATCTAGCGAATTATTCGCCGGAGGAAAGGATTTCAGTTCCTCAGGCCAGCCGGTCGCGGAAATCGGCATAGCCGAACTCGCGCAGAATCTCCAGTTTCCCGTCGACATGCTGGAGTGCGATGGTTGGGTGTTTCACTCCGTTGAAGGTCGTCGTCTTGACCATGGTGTAGTGCGCCATGTCATCGAAGACGAGCGTGTCGCCGACCTTCAGTTCGCGGGGAAATGAGAAATCTCCCACCACGTCGCCTGCGAGGCAGGTCGGACCGCCTAGTCGATAGAGCCACTCGCCCGAGTCGCCAGCGAGGTGATAGTTTTCACCTTCGAACACGACTGCCGGTTTGCCATCGGACGGTGCGGCATCGACGAGGTAAACATCCGGGCGATAAGGCATCTCCATCACATCCGGCATGTGCGCCGTCGCGGAAACAGATAGAATCGCCAGCTTGTGACCGGCGGATTCGAAAACGTCCATCACGCTGGCCCGAAGCACTCCGGTGTGGATGGCCGCGGCCTCGCCGGGTTCCAGCCAGACATCGACGTTGAATTTTTCGCGGGTCTCTCTAACCAGGCGGATTAGCCGCTCGCGGTCGTAGAACGGTTTGGTGATCCAATGGCCGCCGCCCATGTTCAGATAGGTGAATTGCGGCGAGCGCAGGAGATGGCCGAATTTGTCATCCACCGCCGCCAAGGTCGTTTCGAGATCGTCCGAGTTTTGTTCGCAGAGCGTGTGGAAATGCAGGCCGGAGAGTCCGGTTAGATCTACGCCGGTGAGTTGATCTGCGGTGATGCCGAGACGGGATCCGGGCACGCACGGGTCGTAGATCGGCGTTTCTCCGGTCGAGCATTCCGGGTTGACACGCAGGCCGCAGAGCAGCGCGCCGCTCTTGAAGCGGGGGTGCGCCATCACCCTTTCGCGGAAGCGGAACCACTGCGAGAGCGAGTTGAAATCGAGGTGATCGGTGAATTCGCAAAGCTCCGCGATGTCCGCCTCGTCGTAGGCGGGGGAGTAGGTGATGACGTGCTTCTGGAAATAATCCCGCGCCAGCCGGGCTTCCCACAGGCCGGAGGCGCAGCAGCCGTCGAGGTCGTCGCGCATGTAGGGAAACGCTTTCCAGCAGGAAAAACCCTTGAGCGCCAACACCAGATGGCAACCGGCTGCTTCCTTCACCTCGCGCAAAATCGCCGTGTTGCGTTTCAGGGCGGCGGTCGAAATAACAAACATAGGCTCTGCCGCAGACTGAGACGGGAAAGCGCCGGGGACGCCAGCATGATTTTCGGGAGCGGCCGCGACAACCGCGCGAAGCCCTCGACAATTCCAGTCCGGCCATGCTCAAATCTCCGGGCAGCCATGGCTGTGCTCGATTCCACCCCTGCGCCTGACTTTCCGATACATGAAAACCATTCCCCACGCCCTCCGCCTTTCCGGCACCGAGGCCTACAACCACACCGCCGACAAGCGCTTCCTGATGATCGGCGAGCGTGCCAATGTCGCGGGTTCGCCGCAGTTCGCGAAGCTGGTGAGGGCCGGTGATCTGGAAGCCGCCGTCGAGGTCGCCCGCCAGCAGGTGGGCAACGGTGCCAACGTCATCGACATTTGTTTCGACGACGGCCTCATCGACGGCAAGGCGATGATGAGCCGCTTCCTGCAATTGCTCCAAGGCGAGCCGGACGTCGCGAAAGTCCCGATCATGGTGGATTCCTCGAAGTGGGAAATCCTCGAGGAAGGCCTCAAGTATTTGCAAGGCAAGGGGATTGTGAACTCGATTTCGCTCAAGGAGGGCGAGGAGAATTTCAAGAAGCAGGCGAGCCACATCATGCGCTACGGCGCGGCGGTGGTGGTTATGGCGTTCGATGAAAACGGCCAGGCGGCGTCCTACGAGGAAAAGATCCGCATCTGCGAGCGCGCCTATCGGATCCTAGTCGATGAGGTCGGCTTCAATCAGGACGACATCATTTTCGATCCCAATATTCTAACCGTCGCCACCGGGATTGAGGAGCATAACAACTACGCGCTCGATTTCATCAACGCCACTCGCTGGATCAAGGAGAACTTGCCCGGTGCGAAAGTGTCCGGCGGCGTGTCCAACATTTCGTTCTCGTTCCGCGGCAACAACAAAGTCCGCGAGGCCATGCACTCCGCGTTTCTCTATCACGCCGGGCTGGCGGGGATGGACATGGGCATCGTCAACGCCGGGATGCTCGAAGTTTACGATGAGATCCCGAAAGACCTGTTGGAACGGGTCGAGGACGTGCTGCTGAACCGTCGCGCAGACTCCACCGAGCGGCTGCTAGAGTTGGCGGAAAGCTACAAGAACGTCGGCGGCAAGAAGATCGAGGAAGACCTCGCGTGGCGCGATGAGCCGGTCGAAAAACGCCTCGAACACGCGCTGCTCCGCGGCATCGACAAATACATCGACGAGGACACCGAAGAGGCGCGGATCAAATACGTGCGTCCGCTCAAAGTCATCGAAGGCCCGCTGATGGATGGCATGGGCGTGGTCGGAGATCTATTCGGTGCCGGCAAAATGTTCCTGCCGCAGGTGGTGAAATCCGCCCGCGTCATGAAGAAGGCGGTGGCCTGGCTATTTCCCTACATGGAGGCGGACAAAGCGGAATATCTAGCAGGCGACATCGCCGCGCTGATGGAGGAGAACCCCGCGCTAACCGACGCGGAGGCACTCAAGCTCGCCGAACGTGGCCGTTCGGCCGGCCGCTTCCTGATCGCCACGGTCAAGGGCGACGTCCACGACATCGGCAAGAACATCGTGGGCGTGGTCCTCTCCTGCAATGGCTTCGAGGTCACGGACATGGGCGTCATGGTTTCGTGCGACAAGATTTTGGCGAAAGCCAAGGAGCTGGAGGCGGACGTCATCGGTCTATCAGGCCTGATCACGCCATCGCTCGATGAAATGGTGCATGTCGCCAAGGAAATGGAGCGGCTGGGTTTCAAGGTGCCGCTGCTCATCGGTGGTGCCACGACATCCGCCGCGCACACCGCGATCAAGATCGCCCAGCATTACTCCGGGCCGGTTGTCCATGTGCTCGATGCCTCGCGCTCGGTGCCGGTCACCACCTCGTTGCTATCGAAGGAGCAGCGCGATGGCTTCGCCCTTGAAAACCGCGAGAAGCAGCAAAAAATCCGCGACAATTTCCTCGGTGGACCGAAAAAGGAAACTCTAACTCTCGAACAAGCGCGTGCTGCCGGTCCGAAATTGGATTGGGCCAACTACACGCCGCCGGTGCCGTCGTTCTTGGGCGCGTGAGGCTGCGGGCCGGTTGCCCGCGCCACCGGTGGCCCGGGCATCCTGCCCGCAGCCTTCTTGCGCGAACTTACCAAGTTCATCGACTGGACGCCGTTCTTCCACGCTTGGGAACTCCGCGGCGTCTGGGACCGCACGACCGACACCCTCAAGACCAAGAACGCGGAAGGCGCGGCGGAAGCTGCCAAGCTCTATCAGGACGCGCTCGGCTGGGTGGACCGCATCATCTCGGAAGACCGCTTCCGCGCGGAAGGGATCTACGGATTTTTCCCGGCAAATCGCCATGGCGACGACATCATCGTCTGGACCGACGAGTCCCGGACCACCGAGCGAGTGCGCTTCCATAGCCTCCGCCAGCAGCTCAAGAAAGACTCGGGCAAGCCGAACGTCGCGTTGGCGGATTGGGTCGCCGAAGGGAAAACTCCCGACTACCTCGGTGGCTTCGTCGTCGGCATCCATGGTGCGCATGAATTCGCCGAGGAACTCGACAAGCAGATCGATCCTTACGGCTCGATCATGGTCAAGGCCATCGCCGACCGTTTTGCCGAGGCGTTCGCGGAGTTTCTCCATCACCAGGCGCGCGTCGAGTGGGGTTATGAAACCGAAGACGAGCTGACCCATGACCAGCTCATCCACGAGAACTACCAGGGCATCCGTCCCGCGCCGGGCTATCCGGCGCAACCGGACCACACCGAGAAGCCGCCGCTGTTTGAATTGCTAGGTGCATCCGAGGCGACCGGGGTGACGCTCACGGAAAGCTGCGCCATGCATCCGGGAGCTGCGGTGTGCGGACTCTATTTCTCCCATCCGGACAGCCATTACTTCGCCATTTCCGAACTCCAGAAGGACCAGATCGAGGACTATGCCCGGCGCAAGGGGGTCAGCTTGCAGGAGGCGGAAAAATGGCTGGGGCCGTGGCTGGGCTATGCCTGATAGGGTTGGAATTTTGCATGGATTTTCTCTCGACCCGGGCGGTTTTTTGGAGAAGGTGGCGGCTCATGAACATGAAACCAATCGTAAGAACGTGCGCCGCACTTGTGGCATTGTATTGCTCGGGATTTGCCTTTGCCGGTGGTGAAGGCTGGTCCTCGGACTTTGCCGCTGCCAAGAAGGAAGCTGCGGAATCCAAGAAGGATTTGCTCATCGACTTCACCGGCTCCGACTGGTGCGGTTGGTGCATCAAGCTCAACAAGGAGGTCTTCAGCCTAGAGCCGTTCAAGGCGGGGGTGAAGGACAAGTTCGTTTTGGTCGAGCTAGATTACCCCAATGACAAATCCAAACTTTCCGCAGCGACGCTCAAACAGAACGAGGAACTTGCGAAAAAATACCCAATCGGCGGCTACCCGACCATCCTGCTAGTTGATGCGGATGGTAAGCCATTCGCCACGACCGGCTATCAGGCAGGTGGCCCCGAGGCGTATGTGAAACACCTCGACGAACTCCGCGGAAATAAAGCGGCGCGTGACAAATCCTTCGCCTCCGCTGCCAAGGCAAGTGGTGTGGAAAAAGCCAAAGCCCTGGTGGCTGCGCTGACCGCCATGGGCTTGCAGGACGAGCTGATTGCTAACTTCTATGGCGACGTGGCTGAGCAAATCAAAGCCGCCGATCCCAAGGATGAAACCGGATTCAGCAAGGCATCTGCCGCGAAAGCTCGGCTTGCAGCAATCCAGAGTGAGTTGGGAGTTTGTGCGAAAAAGAGTGACCACGCAGGTGCCCTCGCCGTGATGGATAAGGCACTCAAGGAAGGTGGATTCGACACCGAGGAAACTCAGAAAATGATGATAACCCGCGCCATGATCCTCGGCAAGTTGAAGAAGTTCGACGAGGCAATCAAGGCCTTGGACGAGGCGAAAGCCTTCGCTCCGGATAGCGAGATGGCCGCCAATATCGACGGCATCAAGGCCAAGCTTGAGGCTGGCAAAAAGGCGGCTGGGGAAGCCAAATAGTTTTTACCGCCGTTGAAAATCTCAAGCACCGCCCCGATTGTCGGGACGGTGCTTTTTCTTGGCGCGGCTGGCATTTTCCCCATTCTTCGGTCATGCGATTGGTTTTGTGGTTTGTGGTGCTGGCCGCTCTCGTCTTGGGAGCGTGGCTGATTTGGGGTGGGAAATGGGACGCTCAATTCACCTTTGCGGGCAGCGTGAAATGGCTGGAGAGCGCCGGGCCGTGGGCGTGGGCGGCGGGGATTTCCCTTCTCATCGGTGATCTCGCTTTGCCGGTGCCGGGCACCGTGGTGATCTCCGCGCTGGGCTTCATTTACGGGACGTTGTTAGGCGGGCTGATCGCCTCGGTCGGGTTGACCGCCGCCGGGGTGTTAGGATACGGCTTGGGCCGGTTGTGCGGTGAGAACTTCGCCCGCCGTTGGTTGGGGGATCTGGATTATGAAAAGGGCAAGCTGCTGTTCGCGAGAAGTGGTTGCTGGGTGGTGGCCATGTCGCGGGCGCTGCCGATTTTGCCGGAAGTCATTTCCTGCACGGCGGGTCTGGTGCGGATGCCGTTCAGGCGGTTCGCCGTCGCGCTGGCCTGTGGCAGCGTGCCGATGGGGTTTCTGTTTGCCGCGATCGGCAAGGCGGGCCACGCAGCGCCGGGTTGGGCATTTGGCCTGAGCTTGCTGGTGCCCGCGCTGCTGTGGTTGGCGGCCAGCCGGATCGGGCGCTGAATATCAGGCCTTGAGTCGTCGCCGGGATGTCGCAGATTCGCGGCGTGAGAATTGAAATCATCAACACCGGCACTGAGCTTCTGCTAGGCAACACGCTCAACACCCACGGCGCGTGGTTCGGCCGCGAGTTGTTCAAGCTCGGCCTGCGGATCTCTCGCCAGACGACCGTGCCGGACGGCGATGCCATCCGCGACTCGCTGCAGGAAGCGCTCGGCCGGGCGGATGCGGTGATCGTGACCGGCGGGCTGGGGCCAACCAGCGACGATCTAACGCGCGAGATCACCGCCGAAGTTATGGGGCTGGAATTGATCACGGATGAGGCGGCGCTGCGTTCCCTGGAGGAGTTTTTCGCGCTGCGCGGGCGGACGATGGTGGATGCCAACCGCAAGCAAGCGCTCTGCCCGGTGGGCGCGGATTGTTTGCCAAATCCGAATGGCACGGCACCGGGGATCTACGTGCCGCCGCGGCTCAACGGTCGCTCCAACTGCGCGGTGTTCCTGCTGCCCGGGCCACCGCGCGAACTCTATCCGATGTACCACCGCGAGGTCGTGCCCCGGTTGGCGGCCTTGGCCGGAGTCGAGACCTTCAACGACGCGCTGGTGCTTAAATTTACGGGGATCGGCGAGAGTGATTTCCACGATGGAATCGATGATCTCCTGTCGGCGGTGCCCGGTTTGGAATACGGCTACTGCGCGCACATCGGAGAAGTCGATCTGCGCTTGATCGGCGATGGGGCGGCGCTGGAGAAAGGCCGGGAAATCGCGCTCGCACGGTTTGCGCCAAATCTAATCAGTGACGATGGCGCTTCGATGGAGAAAACCGTGGTCCGCTTGCTCAAGGAGCGCGGCATGAAGATCGCGACGGCGGAGAGCTGCACCGGCGGACTTATTCCCAACCGGATCACCAACGTGCCCGGGGCCAGCGAGGTGTTCACCCATGGGTTTGTGACGTATGCCAACGAGGCGAAGTCGTCGATGTTAGGTGTTCCGCCCCAGGAGATCGAAACTCACGGCGCGGTGAGTGAGGTCGTCGCCCGTCTAATGGCCGAAGGAGCCCTTCGCGAAAGCCGGGCGTGCATCGCGGTGGCGGTCACGGGAATCGCCGGTCCGGGTGGCGGCACGGAAGAAAAGCCGGTGGGCACGGCGTGGCTCGCAGTGGCGGTCAAAGGCGGTGCGACCGAATCCTTCAAAGTCTATCACCCGCGCAACCGCAAGGACTTCAAACTGGCGGTGAGCCAAGGCGCGCTGGAGGCGGTTAGACGGCGCTTGAAGGCGATTTAAGGAACCGGCTTCGCCGGAATTTCCCGGATGAACAATTCCTTCAAGTAGCCGGGCGTGAGAAGTTCCTGGGCGATGATCGGCTCTTTTCCCGGGACGATGAGCACGTTCACGGGGATTGCCGAGCGTCCGAGTTCCTGGAGTTTCGCGTCGATTGCCGGATCGGGGCTGGTCTTGTCCGCCTTGAGGGCGACGATGCCTTTTTGTTTCATCAACGCGATCACCTCGGCGGTGTAGGCGCGCTTTTTGTTCACCTGGCAAGTGGCGCACCACTGGGCGGTGAAGTCGATGTAAACGGGAGTTCCTTCCGCGAGCAACGCATCGACGCGTTCCTGCGACCAATGCTCCCAGACCAGCGCGGATTTCACCGGAGGTTTGACGAGCAGGAATCCACCGGCGGCGAACAGCGCGGTTAGAGCGAGCGCGGTCCAACGGGTCCCGCGCGGGCGATGGGGGAGGTTCCAGCGGCCATAAATCCACGCCGCCACCGCGATGCCGCTGAGGCCGAAGATCGGCCCTAGCAGATTGTCCAAGCCGATTTGCCCCGCGTAAACCCACAGCAGGTAACCGGCGGTGGCGAACAGGAAGAACGACATCGCTTGCTTGAAGCTCTCCATCCACGCGCCGGGGCGGGGCAGCAAGCCGATCAAGCCCGGGAACAGCGATAGAACCAGATAGGGCAGCGACAGCCCGACAGCCATCGCCGCAAAGGCGGCGAAAAACTGGAACGCGGGCAGGGCGATGGCCGCGCCGATGGCCACCCCCAGGAACGGTGCCGAGCAGGGCGTGGCGACGATGGTGGCGAGGACGCCGGAGAAGAACGAGCCGCCGAGTCCTTGTTTGGATTGCAGTGAGCCGCCGACGGAGGTGGCGGAGGTTCCAAGTTCGAACAGGCCGAACATGTTGAGCGCGAGGACGAACATGAGCAGCATCAAGGTGAGGACGACCCACGGATTCTGGAGTTGATAGCCCCAGCCGATGGAATTCCCGGCTGCGGCGCGGGCGGCGAATAGAATCCCGCTGAGCACGCCGAAGGAAGCCAGCACGCCCACCGCGAACATGATGCCGTGCAGCGCGATCTTGCTCCGGTCCTCGCCGGCCTGTTGGACGAAGCCCATGATTTTCAAACCGATCACCGGGAAGACGCAGGGCATCAGGTTGAGGATCAGCCCGCCTAACAACATGCCGCCGAGGACCGGAAGATACTTCGAGAACGGCAGCGGCTTGGCGGGTGGACTGCCGATGGTGGTGTCCGGGATTTCAACTGCGGTAGATCCTTCTAAAATCCCGGAAAACGATTTGCCTTGGGGGACTGCTTTTTCAAACAGGTCCACCTTGATCCGCTTCAAGTTGACCAGCCAGGCATCGCCCTCGCGTTTGACGCTGCCACCGGCGCTGGCCGGCTGGAGGAAGGATTGATTGGGGATGAAGTCGGTGGGTTCTCCCTTGAACGCGCTGGCGGGTGCGATCCGCAGTTGGATGTCACCGCCGTCGGACTGCGCGGTAATTTTTAGCGCCGGAATCCGGGAGGGCAGGCTGTTGCGGGCCTTTTCAATGAGGGGCGCGTTCGAGGGATCCGATTCTCCCGCAGCGGTGACCGGCAGGACGAGGGTGAAGGATTTCTCCTCGTTGATGCAACTGTCCTTGCAAATCTGCCACTTCGCCTTGGCATTCAAAGTGATTGATCCAGCCGTTTCCAGCGATGCGGGCGCGGTGATGTCTATCAGGAAAACCGGGCTGCCCGGGTAGGCGAAACTTTTGCCGAAGTAGCCGTCCTTCACTTCGGGGACCGGCCACTGGATCGGTCCGGCGGTGAACCCGCCCGGAAGATCCCATTCGACGGACGGCGGGAGTTCGACCCCGCCGGAATTCTTGTAATAGCTGTGCCATCCCTCGGGGTGTGATAGCTGCAAGGCCACGGTGAAGGTCTTTCCGGGCGCGATGGCACTTGCTCCAGATAACAATTGCGCGGCCGAGGAGATTTTTCCCAACTGTGCATGCAGCGTTGCGGTGCAGGTGAAAAGGGCGGCGAGAAAAAGGGCAATGCGGTGCATGGGGAAATTGAGGATGGACGACTGTAAGAGCTGCTGCGGCAAATGTTCATCCCAAAAAAAACGGGATGTCCAGAAACTGGACACCCCGTGTGTGAAGAAAATGCATTTCATCTGAATTTGTTCTTGCTGCGTGGTAGGGCGGATGCTAGCTCTGCCGCGTCGCAAGACAAGGCGGTCCGACTGAGATGCCTCCCGGGTTAATGGGTTTTTCCCAGGGGGGATGATCAGCCGGGCCGCTTCTTTTTTGGCCATTTTTTCCGCCGCATCGGGGAATGAGGACTTGCGGAAGATTCAATTTCCTCAATCCGGCTGGATTTGCTACACCTCGCGCATGAAATTGATCCGGTTCGGTGACGAGGGGCGTGAGGAGCCTGGAATTCTTCTGCCGGACGGTCGCAGGATCGATGCGAGTGGTGAATTCAACGATTATGACGAGGGGTTTTTCGCGATGGGTGGCCTCGAGTCCCTAGCAGAGTGGGTGACGGACGGATGCCCGGGAGGCTCCGAGGTGGATCCTCTGGCGCGGCTCGGTCCGCCGATCGAGCGACCTTCGAAGTTGGTCTGCATTGGGAAAAACTACCTCGAACACGCCAAGGAGCTGGGCGAGGGGATACCCACCGAGCCGTCGATTTTCATGAAAGCCAGCAGCGCCTGGAGCGGGCCGACCGACGATGTGATCATCCCGCGTGGCTCGACGAAGCTCGACTACGAGGTGGAGCTCGCGGTGATCATCGGCCGCACGGCGTCGTATGTCGATGAGCGCGAGTCGATGGACTACGTGGCCGGTTATTCGACGTTCTGTGATTTTTCCGAGCGGGCGTTCCAGAAGGAAATGGGCGGGCAGTGGACCAAGGGGAAAAGTGCCGACAGTTTCGCGCCGATGGGCCCGTGGATGGTGACGGCGGATGAGGTGATAGACCCGCAGATGTTGCGCTTGTGGTGCAAGGTGAATGGCGAGCTGCGGCAAAACAGTTGGACCGGCGACATGTCGTTTTCCGTCAGGCAACTGGTCTGTTATGTCAGCCGTTTCATGACCTTGTTGCCCGGCGATGTGGTGGCGACGGGCACTCCGAGCGGTTGTGCGATGGGAATGAGTCCGCCCCGCTACTTGCAAGCGGGCGATTTTGTGGAATGTGGTGTCGAGGGTTTGGGCGAACTTGCGCAGCGGGTGGTGGCCCTCCGTTAAGATGAAAACCCCCTTTTCCAGATTCAGGCGGGCCATGCATCCGTGGCCGAAGCCGCGCGGCGGGCCGCATTATGCGGTGTGTCATTTTTGCGACACGCTGCACGAGACTGCGTCATTGCCCGAGGGCACGGCCGCCCGGTGCAGTTGCTGCGGTGCGGTGCTCTATCAGAACCGTCCCGCCTCGCTGGTCCGCGCCACGGCGTTTGCCGTCACCGCGCTGATCCTGATGGTGGTGGTGCATTCGTTTCCGTTTCTGGTGATGGATGCCGCCAGCATCCGGACATCCCTGAATCTGATGTCTGCGGCGAACGCGCTGCTCCACCAGGGCAGCCCGGTCCTTGGGGTGGCGCTGGCACTTTTCACGATCGTCACGCCGGTCTCGATGGCGGGCGGATTGATCTATGTTTGCGGGCCGCTGATGTTCGGGCGGATCGCGCCGGGGGCGACCCTCGTCGCCAAGTGGATGAACAAAACCGAGCCGTGGAACATGATCGAAGTCTTTTTGTTAGGTGTGCTGGTGAGCCTGTTGAAACTCGGAAAAGTGGCGGACGTGCATTTCGGCATGGGCTTCTGGGCGTTTGCCGCGTTGATGATCTGTATGGCCGCAGCGGTCGCGAGCATCGACCGCAACGAACTGTGGGATCGGCTGGAGGTGGCGAAATCATGAGTGAGCTGCTACCTCGCGCTGCTCGCGCCGGTTTGGCGGGTTGTCACACTTGTGGGAAAGTTTCGCCGGTCACCCTAGGCGACTGCCCGCGCTGCGGGACGCATTTGCATTTGCGCAAGCCGGATAGCATCCAGCGCACCATCGCCCTGATGATTGCCGCAGCCGCGCTTTACATTCCGGCGAACATCCTGCCGATCATGACCGTGGTGGAACTGGGCGACGTTTCGGAAACTACCATTTTCAGTGGTATGATGAGGTTTTGGCGGCAAGGTGCCTATCCGATTGCCATCGTCATTTTCACCGCTTCGATCCTCATCCCGCTGCTGAAAATCATCGCCCTCACCTGGCTTTGCTTGGCCGCTTCCGGAAAGCTGAACCCCTCGCCTGGCATGTTGGGGAAAATCTACTGGTTCACCGAACTGCTAGGCCGCTGGTCCATGGTCGATATCTTCGTCGTCGGGATTTTGGTGGCGCTGGTCCAGCTTGGCAATTACATGACCATCACGCCCGGTCCCGGCGCGCTTGCATTCGCCGGGGTGGTCGTGCTTACGATGTTCGCAGCGATGAGCTTCGAGCCGCGGCTCCTTTGGGATCGCCTCGAAATGCTCGGCATCGATCCTTCACCCCTTAAAAAAGCAGACCCTTGAGCGATCCCGCACCGACACCCTCACCTCCCGCCGCCGTCCCGGAATACCGCGCGGCACAACGCTGGAACATCGTTTGGGTCGTGCCCATCCTCGCGCTCATTATCGGCGGCTGGATGATTTACCGCAACCTCAGCGCTCGTGGCCCGGTCGCCCAAGTCATTTTCGACACCGCCGACGGCCTCGCTGCGGGGAAAACCGAAGTCAAATGCCGCTCGGTCCGCGTCGGTGTGGTCAAGCTGGTGAAGCTTGCCGGCGATTTGAAATCCGTCCTCATCAACGTCGAACTCGATCCCGACTACGAGGGCTTGTTGCGCAAGGGCACCCACTTTTGGGTCGTGCGGCCGCGGGTTTCCACCACCGATGTTTCCGGACTCGGCACCTTGCTCACCGGTGCCTACGTCGAGCTCGATCCCGGTCCGCAGGATGCCGACCGGTCCTCCAGCTTCGTTGGCCTTGAAAAGCCACCTGCCACCAACCGCAACATCCCCGGTCGCCGCCTCGTCCTCACCGCCGAGCAGGCCGGCTCGCTGGTCGAGGGTTCGCCGATTTATTACCGCGGCTTCGAAGTCGGCCGGATCGAAAACCGCATCCTCGACACCGAACACCAGAGCGTCACCTACGATGCCTTCATCGGACAAGAATACAGCGGCTTGGTGAAGGAAAATACCCGCTTCTGGAACACCAGCGGCATCGACATCAGCGCCGGATCGGACGGATTCAAACTGCGCACGCCGTCTTTCCAAGCGATGTTTTCCGGCGGTGCCACCTTCGATGTTCCCGACGGCATCCAGCCGGGCAATACGGTCGCCGACGGTAAGGTTTTCACGCTCTTCGAGGACGAGGACGCCGCCACTAGCTCCAATTTCAATCCCACCCTGAAATTCGTCCTGCTTTTCGAGCAAACCGTCCGTGGGCTTTCCAAGCACGCGCCCGTCGAGTTCCGCGGCATCCCGATCGGTCGCGTTGCCGACATTTCCTTCGACTACCTCAAAGCCGCCGAAGACCCGCGCGTCGGGGTATTGGTGGAAATCGACCCATCGCTTCTGCGGCCCGACGCCGCCGAAAAAATCATCAAGCCCGACGGCGAATTCCTCAAGGAAGCCGTCGGCCGCGGCCTGCGTGCCTCGTTGAAAATCGGCAGCCTGCTCACCGGCTCGCTCTTCGTGGATCTCGACTACTACAAGGAAGCGACTTTCGCCGAAATGGGCAAAGTCGGCGATTTACCCTCGCTGCCGACGATTTCCGGGGGCTTGGATCAGCTCCAAACCACCGTCGCCGAGACCCTGAAAAAAATTGGGAAAACCGCCGATGAGTTTGCGATCACCGCCGCCGATGGCCGCAAGTCCATGGTCGAAATCAACGAAACCCTGATCGCCGCCCGCAAGGTCATCGATTCCGCAGACATCGCCAAGATCTCCGCCGACCTCCGCGCCAGCCTCGCCTCGTTCGACAAACTCTCCGCCACCTTCGACAAATCCGTCTCCAGCTATGGCCCCGAAGGCCCCATCCAGGGCGACATGCTCCGCACCCTCGAAGAACTCCGCGCCTCGCTGCGCACGATGAAATCCTTGATGAACACCATCGATGACAAGCCCAACTCGCTGCTCCTCGGCCGCGATTCTTCGGGCAACCCCATTCCCCAGGCCCCCAAGGGCAAACGCTGAACCGACATGAACCGACTTCTCATCCTCTTGGCCGCGGTCCTCGTCGCCGGTTGCTCCCTGCCTAACAAAACTTTCTACGTCCTCACCGCCAGCGGCCCCGTGCCGTCCGGCGGTGGCGTCGGTATCGGCGTCGGGCCGATCAACCTCGCCGAATACCTCGACCGCCAGAACCTCGTCACCCAGGAAGCCCCCAACCAGCTCGGCGTCGCTGAAGACCACCGCTGGGCCGGCGATCTAACCGCCTCGATCGCCCGCGTCACCGCCGCCAACCTCGGCCGCCAGCTCCACACCGGCAACGTCCGCACCTACCCGTGGCAGGCCGACAGCGAGATCAGCTATCAGGTCACCCTCGATGTCCGTCAGCTCCACAGCGAGACCGACGGCTTCGCCATCTGTGAAATCGGCTGGCGCGCCTACTCGCTCCCCGACCGCCGCCTCAAAGCCTCCAAAACCTTCACCGATCGCGAGCCTCTCGAATCCGCCGGCTACAACGCCAGCGTCGCCGCCCAGTCCCGCCTGCTGGAGCGCCTCGCGGAAAACATCGCCGCTAGCCTCCGTTAGGGGGCGGGGACGTCTTGTCCCCGCGCATGGATGAGCCGTCCATGCCGATCACGACCTGCGACCGGACCTAATCTGGCACCGATGAGTTGGGGGTAAGCGTCCTAAATTCATCCCCCTGGGATTGGTCCGCTTGGGGCGGTGAGGCGCGGCTGGTTTCAGGCGATTTTTTCCGTTTCGGCTTCCACTGCGGCGCGGCGCTCGGCGGCGCTGCGGGCCGGGGTCAAGCCAGCCGCTTGCTCAGGAGTGGCGTGGTGTAGCAAGCGGGCGTAAAGGTCGCGGAGGGAAAAGTGGAATGGGTACCCCAGACGGATTACCAGTTCACCCAAGAGGTGAGTCGAATTGCTGCCAATTCTTTCAGTGAAATCAGTCAAAATCAGCGCAATCAGTGGCAAATTTCGGAGTTAACACCTTTGTCATTTTCCTTTCTAGCACCGGCATCCCGCAGGGCTTGAAATCCGATCTGATTTGTGGACTTCATCAAAAAACTGGCCAAGCCATCCACCAGATGCCAATTTGCTTCCATGAAATTCGTCATCACACTGGAACGCGATGAGGACGGCGTCTGGATCGCCGCAGACCTATCCCGACGGGGTCAAGCCACGCCTTTTCTCAATTCCCGCAAGCTCCATAGAATACCGCTCGCGGGTGCGGCTTTTCCCTTCATCCTCCTCGCTCCGGTCTTTCG
>JANMJJ010000073.1:0-6669 GCA_031371325.1 Akkermansiaceae bacterium
ATCGTGGATGAGGCGCACAATGGGCGGACGGATCTGTCCTTCGGCACCTTGGCGAAGTTCCGGCCATCCGGCATCATGGAACTAACGGCGACGCCGGACACCGAGAAGGTGCCGAGTAATGTGCTGCATTCCGTTTCCGCCGTGGAGCTGAAACGCGAGGAGATGATCAAACTGCCGATCCTGCTGGAAACGGAGCCGGACGACCAGAAGTGCCTCGCAGAGGCGATCAACAAACGCGATGAGCTGGCGGAAATGGCGCGGTTAGAAGAGCGGAAGGGCGCACCTTACATCCGGCCGCTGGTGCTGATTCAATCGGAAAAACGCTCGAAGCTTAAAGAAACACGGGATGCGGACTGGGTGAAGGCGGAGCTGATGAAGAACCACAACATCCCAGAGGAGGAAATCATCATCGCGACCGGCGATGAGCGCGGGCTGGAGCAGGTGGAGAAGGATTTCCCGAAAGGGATTTTTGACGAAAAGTGTCCAGTGAAGTTCATCATCACGCAGCAGCAACTGGCGGAGGGCTGGGACTGCGCTTTCGCCTATATTCTCGTGAGCATGGCGGAATTGAAAAACGAGAAGAGCGTGGAGCAGCTCCTCGGTCGCATCCTGCGGCAGCCGCAAGCGAAGGCGCGGGAGACGGCGGCGCTGAACAAATCTTATGCGTATGTGGTGTCCCGCGAGTTCGGGGAAACGGCCAATATGCTGCGCGATACCTTGGTGGCATCGGCTGGCTTCGACCGGGCAGACGCGAAGGATTTCGTGGCCGCTGTGAATAAGGAACAGGGCAGGCTGGATCTCGGTAGAGGCCGGGTAAAATTCACGCCGGTGGACGTGAAGCTGCCAGAGAGCCTTGATATTTCCAAGGTCTCGAAAGGGCTAAAGGGCAAGGTGAAGTTTTCCAAGGCAAAGGGCGAATTGCAGATCAACCAACCGCTAACCGCCGACGAGGCTGAGGAGCTGCAAGGGGTGGCGGTGATGGAGGCCACCAAGGAGACGATCCGCCAAGCGGTGGAACACAGCCGGAAGTCAGCGGTGATTTTCGAGACGCCGTCAGAAAAGGGGTTGGATTTCCGGGTGCCACAGATGGAGGTCATGCTCCACGGAGAGCTGCGGCTCTTCGACGAACCGGAGGCACTGGATTATCCGTGGGCGCTGCCGCTCTACCATGCCATGCCGACGGATGATGCGCTGAACGAACTCAAGCTGGCTCTACGGATTCGCGACGCGGGCGAGATCGACATCGGCGAAACGGGGCACATGTCGACGAGATTTCTGCGGGATTTACACCGGGATCTCAGCCTCTCGTATGCGCCAGAGCATTGGACGGAGGCGAAGCTGGAAGCGTGGTTCTGTCGGCAGATCCATGACCCCTCGATCACCCATGCAAGCAAGCGGACGTTTGTTTCTTCGTGGCTTTCCTCGCTGCTTGCGAACGATGGGATGGATCTCGCGAGGGCGAACCGGCAGAAATTTCTGCTGCGGAACCTCATCGCATGGCAGGTGGATGATCTACGGAAACGGGCGATCACAACGGAGTGCCAGAACTTCCTCTTCGGCGAGGGTCATGAAGATCGGGTAAGGGTCGGCGCGGAGTATGAATTCGAGTTTCACCCAGATGCTTATGCGCCAGACAGGCTCTACGCCCCGGAAGGCAAATACGGGGCCTATGAATTTGAAAGGCACTACTATCCGAGGATGGGCGACTTCGACTCGAAGGAGGAATTTGCCTGCGCGTGCTGGCTGGACCGGCAGGCGAAGGTAAAATTCTGGGTCAGGAACCTCGTGAGGAAAAATGGTATGTCGTTTTTCCTACAGAAGGCAGATGGGAGATTCTATCCGGACTTCATCTGCAAGCTGGAGGACGGCAGAATCCTCGCGGTGGAATACAAGGGGAAAGACCGCTGGATCAGTGCAAAGGACGACCGCGACATCGGCGAGCTATGGGAAGAACTGAGTGGCGGGAAATGCCTATTTGTGATGGCGACAGATAAGGACTGGAAGGTGATTACGGAGAAGATGGGATGACGGCATCAGTCTCGCGACGGAGTCAGTGAACGGGGTCGGAATATACGGGTTAACCGCCGTCGCTAATTTTGTTAATCTGGTTAGTCACACCCATCTTGGTGAGGGGGAATTTAAGATTCAATTGAGCCCACTCAAATTGTTTCAATGCGCGGCCTGACCCCAAAGAGTTTGTTGGAAGCGGGTTTCCGGCGAGTGGAACCAACCCAGCGGCGAAGTGGGACCCACCCGGTGGCGATGTGGACCTTGGCGGGTTATGAAGTGGAGCCTGTCAGGTTATGAAGTGGAACCTGTCGGGCCGCGAGGTGGGACCTGTCCGGTGATGAACTGGAACCTATTTGGTGGTAAAGTGGGACCTATCCGGCGACCCGTTAGTAGTCACTGGGCGATGAACTGGAAGCGACCCGGCAGCGAGTGGGACTTGCCCGTTGGCGGGGTGAGAGCGGCCCGGCGGCGTGGCGGAAGCGACCCGGCGGTGAAGAGGGGTAGCCTAGGACGAGGGCTTGTCTTGAGAAATGGCCGGTTCTACGCTGCGCCAGCCATGAATCTCATCCTCAAGGAAACCATCGCCCGCTGCCGCGCGGCCGGACTCCGCCGCACCAAGGCGTTGGAGGAACTGGTGAGCACGCTGCTGGAAAGCCAGCGGCCGATGACTCTATCCGAACTCGCTGCCTCCAAGCGCCTCACCGACCAATGCGACAAGGCCACGGTTTTCCGCCTGCTCCAGCGGCTCACCGAACACGGCGTCGTCCGCCGCCTCGGCCTCCACGAGCGCGCGGCGTATTTCACCCTGCTCGTCCCGGGGAAACACAGCGACTATCTGATCTGCACCAGTTGCGGCAGCATCGAGCCGATCCAGGCCCCCTGCCCCGTCCATCAACTCGAAGACGAGATCCGGGAAAAAACCGGTTTCCGGAATCTCTATCATGAGCTGGAGTTTTTCGGAGTTTGCCCGAAATGCGCGTGATTGTTTTCGCTTCGCGATCCCGGCGGTGAATGCATAGACTCCGCCCCGCCATGCAGTGTCCGTTCTGTCAAACTCCGTTGGAAGCCGATGCAAACGAATGCCCGGCTTGCCGGCTGACTTTCCCCCGGACCAGCGCCATGGTCGGCGCGCTACCCAGGCTCGCGCCGGTGGTCGCCGACACCACGGGGCTGCTCGCCGCAGCCGATGAGGCGAAGTTGAAAAAGCGCATCACCCGGATCCAACGCCGCTTTCCGCAGCTCGTCCTGCAAGTGGTGATCCACGCCTTTCCCGCCGAGCATCCATTTTCGATGCATGTCTTTTGGATGTTCAACGCCGCGAACTTCGCCGGTGACATCCGCCGGGGCAAAGACAACCACGCATTGTTAGTCGCGCTCGACCCGGTGCGGTGCGAGGCCGCGATCATCCCCGGATACGGGCTAGAAGAATTCCTAAAAACCGAAGCGCTCGATCCCCTGCTGGAACTCGCCGGTCCCGCCTGGGAAAACGGCCGCTGGGCAGACGGAATCCTCAGCGTGCTCGACGGACTGGACCCGCTGCTGGAATCCATCGCTATTCCGGAAGACGCGGGCGAGCCGGGCGAATTCTAGCCCTTGGACTGCGGTGGCCGAGCGCAGCGCCGCCACCGCGCTTCCCACCGCGCTTCCCACCGCACTCCATAAAACTCACCCGAACGCCTTCAAAAACCCCACCTCGATCGCCAACGGCTCGAATGCATTCGTCTCCAACGTCCGCCGCAGTGCGTCGAGCGCCTCCATCCGCTTGAGCAAGCGTCCTTCCGTTTCCGCTGCAGCGATCATCTGCAACCCCGGCGCGGACCCGGGGAAATCGAGTCCGCCGGCGTTCACCTTCATCCGTAGCAGGTCCGCCATCCAAGCCATCAGCACGTCGAACAGCCGGTTGCGCGAGTCTAGGTATTCCGCCTCGGCGGCAGCTTTGTGAAAATCTTCGCGCTCTTTTAACCAGCGCCCATCCGTGGAATCGCGGTAAGCCGCCACCTCCTCCTTCTCGGCGGCTTTGGCCGCCGTGTCCGCCTCCTCCCGGTATTCGGCAAGGAACGAGGCGAACGCCGCTTTCAAATGCAGCGCCGCGATCGGTGTCCCGAATCCCCGCGCCGCCACCGCGTTGAGCGCACTCACCAACTCCGCCCCGCCGTGCGCCAGCAACGGATCGCCACCCAGCAACGGCAACCGCGTGCAGCGCGAAATCACTGTGGGCAACAGTCGTTGCGGATTGGCCGTTAGAAGCAGCAGCAGCGTGTTTTTCGGCGGCTCTTCGAGAGTCTTGAGAAACGCGTTCGCCGCCTGATCGTTCATCCGGTCTGCCTCCGTGATGACGCCCACCTTGCACGCCCCGCCGGGCGCGGCGAGATGCAGCGTTTGTTCCAGATCGCGGATTTCATCCACCCCGATCCGGCGGGATTTCATCCGCGGGCGGATGATCCTCACCCAGCCGCTCTCCAGATCATCGAGCGGCGGGGTTTCCACCACCACCGGCTCGCCAAACAAATCGAAACCCCCGCCATTCGCGGCACCGTTCACCAGTTGGATCACCCGCGCCGCCAGCATTTCCTTGCCGCTGCCGTGCGCGCCGCTGATCAGAAACGCGTGTGCCAGCCGCCCGCGCTGGTGCGCCGCTGAAATCAATTCGAATGCCCGGTCTGCCAAATATGCCATGCGCCGCCATCGTCTCTTGAACCCCCGCCGAGGCAATCCGAAAACCGCCGCACCGCGAATTCCCCATGGCACCGCTCTCCTCATCACCCAGGCCGAAGCCATCCACCGACTCACCCAAACCTCACCGCATTGCCTCTAGCCAGCCAAACACCCTGAAATCACGCCTAGGGCGATTGCGCGGCAGGACTTGCACTTTCTCCCGTCACGGGCAACTCTCCGCCTGTCATGCCCTTGCTCGACGTCAGGAATCTCACCACCCGCTTCCACACCCGCAACGGCGTCGTCCATGCGGTGGAAAACGTCTCGTTCACCGTCGATCCCGGACAAACGCTCGGCATCGTCGGCGAGTCCGGCTCGGGGAAATCCGTCACCTGTTATTCGCTGCTCGGCCTGATCCCCCAGCCTCCCGGCCGCATCCATTCCGGGCAGGCGATGTTCGACGGCATCGACCTCCTCAAAATCCCCGAGAAGCAACTGCGCGGCATCCGCGGCAAGCGCATCTCCATGATTTTCCAGGACCCGATGACCTCGCTCAACCCATTCATGAAAGTGAGTGCCCAACTCACCGAACCACTCGCGCTGCATGAAAATTGCCACGGCAAGCAAGCGCTCCACCGCGCCATCGACGCGCTCGCCGAGGTCGGCATCCCGGAGCCGGAAAAACGCATCCACTCCTACCCTCACGAGTTCTCCGGCGGCATGCGCCAACGCGTGATGATCGCCATGGCCCTAATCACCCGGCCCGAGCTTCTCATTTGCGACGAGCCGACCACCGCGCTCGATGTGACCGTCCAAAAGCAGGTGTTAGACCTGATCCGCGAGCGCCAGCGGCAGCTTGGCACTGCTGTTATTTTCATCACCCACGATCTAGCAGTCGTGTCCGGGATGTGCGACGTGATCAACGTGATGTATGCCGGCCGGATCGTCGAGAGTGCGGAGAAATCCGAGTTATTTCGCCACCCGCTGCACGCCTACACCCGCTCGTTGTTGAACTCTATCCCCGCCATTCATCCCAAAGGCGAGTTGCTATACACCATCCCCGGCCTGCCACCCGACCTCTCACGGCCGTCGCCCGGTTGCTCATTCCAGCCGCGCAACCGCATTGGCAAACCCAACCTCTGCTTGACTGATAGATCGCCCACGCTCGACGAAATCCAGCCCGGCCATTTTGCGCAGAACTGTCCGGGGTGTCTGGCGACCGCGTAAACCCGTCAATGCCCGTCGCCCCGCGCGAGCAACTCAGCCTCTTCCTCGTGCGAGTGGATTTGCAGCGTGACCTGCACCCCTTCCCGCTCGGCTGCAGCTTTCAAAACACTGCGGATCGCCGAGGCCGTGAAGCCGTTCCTGCCGATGAGCATCGCCACATCCGGCTTCGCGAGGACGAGTTTGAAACGCAGCCGCTTCGGCCCGAGTTCCGCCAATTTGAGCTGCGCCTGGGCAGGCTCGTCGATCAAATTGACGGCCACGTATTGGAGGAAATTCTTCAAGCGATCAGTAACAGCCTGCATGATGCGCAAAGGATGGCGTCGTCTTGAACACTCCGCAAGCCAAGCTTCTCACTGCGATTTCAGGCTCAGGACATCGCTTGAAATCGCGGCCTGGAGAGCCTGGCGAAGGATTTGGCTTGTCCGACCCGCGACATACCGATGATCCTCGAAACGCGAGAGGCGCGTCACCCCGCGGATCGATGAGGTTAGAAACACTTCCTCCGCCTGCGGCAGTTCTCCGGGCAAGAGATCGCGCTCTTCGCAGGGCATTCCTAGACCTTTGGCCAGCTCGATGACCACCTCGCGGGCGATTCCCGGCAAGCAGCCGGATGCCAGCGGCGGCGTGAGCAACGCGCCTTGACTCACGATGAAGAGATTGGCCGTGGCGGCTTCGCAGAGATGGCCGCGCGTGTTGGGAAAAACCGTTTCGTCGAAACCCTGCCGCCGGGCGTGGTCGAGCGCGACTAGGTTTTCGGCGTAAGAGGCGCATTTCAAC
>JANMJJ010000075.1:0-3133 GCA_031371325.1 Akkermansiaceae bacterium
GCCGGCCTGCTGCCGAAATATCGCTTGTTAGTGGAAAAACTCACCGCCCGCGGCCTGCTCAAAGTTGTATGCGGCACCGACACCCTCGGCGTTGGCGTCAACGTCCCGATCCGCACCGTCATGCTCACCGGCCTCTGCAAATACGACGGCCGCGGCACGAAAATTCTAGCCGTCCGAGACTTCCGCCAGATCGTCGGCCGCGCTGGCCGTCGCGGATTCGACACCGTTGGCTACGTCGTCGCCCAAGCTCCCGAGCACATCATCGAAAACCTCCGCCTCGCCGCCAAAGCCACCGCTAACAAAAAGAAGTCCTTCGAAAAACGCAAACCGCCGGAAAAAGGCTATGTCCACTGGGACGAGCAGACCTACGCCAAACTCCAGACCGCCCCGCCCGAGCCGCTCGTCTCCAGCTTCTCCGTCCACCACCACACCCTGCTCAACGTCCTCTCCCGCACCACCGAAGACGGCTGCGCCGCGTTGAAAAAAATCATCGACGACAGCCACGAGCCGCCTTCGAAAAAGAAGGCGCTCAAGAAGCACGCCTTCAAGCTCTTCCGCGGCCTCATCGGCGCGAAAATCCTCCACATCATCCCGCCCGCCAAACGCAGCGGCCCGCAGAAAGTCGCCGTTGATGTCTCACTGCCCGAAGATTTTTCCATCAACCACGCTCTCAGCCTCTACCTGCTCGACGCGATTCCGCATCTTGACAAGGAAGCCGAAGACTACGCCTTCAACGTCGTCTCCCTAGTCGAGTCGATTTTGGAGAACCCCGACATCGTCCTCCGCAAACAGGTCGATCTCCTGAAATCCGAGCTCATGGCCCGCCTCAAGGACGAGGGCATGGAATTCGACGACCGCATCGCCCTGCTAGACCAGGTCGAACACCCCAAGCCCGGTGCCGAATTCATCTACACCACCTTCAACGCCTTCAAACTCCGCCACCCCTACCTCGGCAGCGAAAACGTCAAACCCAAGACCGTCGCCCGCGAGATGATAGAAAACTACCAATCCTTCGAAGACTACGTCAAAACCTACAAGCTCGAGCGCGCCGAAGCCGTCCTCCTCCGCCACCTCGGCGAGGTTTACAAAGTCCTCGCCCAAACCGTCCCAGCCGCCGCAAAAACCGAGCACCTCCACGAAGCCGAGTCGTTCTTAGAACTCATCGTCCGCCACACCGACTCCAGCCTGCTAGACGAATGGCAGGCCATGAAGAACCCCGACGGGTCGCGTCCTTCTTCCTCTTCCCAACTATCAACCATCAACCCTCAACTCTCAACTTTCTCCATCCCCTACACCAAAAACAAAGCCGCCTTCACCCGCCACCTCCGCAACCACGTCCTCACCCTCGTCACCGCCCTTGCCCGCTACGATACCGAAGCCGCCCTCAGCCTCATCGCCCACCACGACAGCGACGGCAAACTCTGGTCCAACGAGCGCCTGCTCCAACAGCTCAACACCTATCACGCCGCCCGCCACCAGATCCGCCTCGACCCCGAAGCCCGCAACGCCCGCCACACCCACCGCTCCGAGGACGGCCTGACCATTCACCAAACCCTCATCGACCCAGACGACCTCAACGACTGGTCCCTCCACCTCACCCTCGATCCCGAGAAATCCAACGAAGCGAGAACCCCCGTCCTTCACCTCGAATCCCTCGCGGCGATTTGATAGGGGGAGGGCACGCCTCGTCCGGAATTATCAAAGCGGAATGACTTTGATGTTTTCATACTGGTAACTTTCCCTTACCAGTCGCCCCGGGATGGAAGGATGGAACTAAGGCATTTGAGATATTTCGTGGCGGTGGCCGAGGAACTGAGTTTCCGCAAGGCCGCCCAACGCCTGCGCGTCAGCCGACCCGCGCTGAGCAAGCAGGTGAAGGATCTGGAGGATGAGATCGCCGTTAAATTGTTAGATCGCGACACGGTGAGCGTGTCGCTGACCAAGGCCGGGGAGATTTTCCTCGAAGACTCGCAAAAGCTGCTGATCCACGCCGAACAGGCGATCGCTCGCGCGACCGAAGCCCAGTCCGGCCACCGCGCCAAACTGCGGATCGGCAGCGTGGGAATCATCGCCACGGATTTCCTGCCGCAGACGCTGAAGATTTTCCACCAGAAATATCCGGGCGTGGAAGTCGCGTTCGTGGAAATGCTGCCGGCGGAACAGCTCGACGCGTTGGCGGTTGGCAAGATCGACATCGGCTTCGCCTACGGCAAGGACGTGGCCAACATGCCCAGCTTGCGCAGCCTGTGCGTGGTCCACTCGGTTTACGGGGTCGCCATTTCCAAGCACCATCCGCTGGCTGATAGAAAGTCTATCAGCCTCAAGGAAGTCCGCGCGGAGACCCTGCTGTGCCTCGGCGGCGACGGTCGCTCCAGTCACCGCGAGGCGATTTGCCAGCTTTATTCGGCAGAAGGCTTCAGGCCCGGCAAAATCCGGCAGGTCGAAGGCTTCGACGCGATGGTCACGCTGATCGCGGCGGACCAAGGGATTTCGCTGCTGCCCCATGTGCTGGACCTCGCCAACCAGGGAATTGTCATCCTCCCCATCGCCGCGACCACGGCGGACCTCGATTTTCACATGTGGGCCGTCTGGCGGCGCCACCTGCCGTCGCACCATATCAAGCATTTCGTGAAACTGCTAGAGGAGCGGGTTCAGGTCTCTAGCAACGGCGGGTGAGAGGTTCTACCATTCCGGTAAATCCAAGACCTCCCGCACCGCGCCGTTTTTCAAGGTGGCGCTGGGCATTTCAACAGTTCCAAAGTAGATCATCTGTATTTTGTCGAAATGCATGACCTGCCCCCCTGTTATGCGACTCCTTGGACGCCATTGATCGGAATTTTTGCCATCCCGTCTCCCCTGCTTTATTCTCCTGCCATGAGTGCCAGGGACGCCATCATCGACCAGATCAAGGCAGCGCCAGAATCGCTGGTGCGGGAGGCCTATGATTTCATCCTGTTTCTCAAACGGCGGAGATCTCTCGAACATGAGGGTGAAGATCCACCTCATCCATCCCGCACACCGCCTTGAAGAAAAACACCAAGGCATTGAGTCCCTGCTTCTGGGTTGCGAAGGAAACCTTGCGCTCCGCCACCTGCCAGCTCAGGAAATCCCGCCCCTTGTCCGGCCGCATCAC
>JANMJJ010000099.1:0-14919 GCA_031371325.1 Akkermansiaceae bacterium
GCCTCGATCAGGACGCCGGCGTCCTCTTCGTCGGCGGCTCCAACCGCGGCTGGGCCTCGCGTGGCAGCAAGCCATACACGTTCGAACGCGTGAAATGGACCGGCACCACGCCTTTCGAAATCCAAACGATGACCGCCAAACCCGACGGCTTCCTGTTGAACTTCACCGAACCCGTCGATCCCGCCACGGCCGGCAATCCCGCGAGTTATCGCATGGATACCTTCACTTATATCTATCAGGCCGAATACGGCAGCCCGGAGGTCGATCAAGCCACCCCCAAGATCACCGCCGCCACCGTCTCGCCCGACAAGAAATCCGTCCGCCTGAAAATCGACGGCCTCGTCCGTGGCCTCGTCCACCACCTCGCCGCCAAAGGCGTGCAATCCGCCACCGGCACCCCCCTCTGGCACCCCGAGGCCTACTACACCCTCAACGAGATCCCCAAGTGATCGTAGCTGCCGCGTCCCGTCTAAAGCCCAATGCCTTTAAGGATTGGACGTTCTTCAGCACCAAGGGTTGGGAATCCGGGAACCTAGGGAGTTGCCCTAGGCTGAGGCGGGGCACCGCATCAACCCCACAAGGAGGGGCGAAACGTGTTCGCCCATGGCCATGAGGTGACAATGGGATGCGCGGATGCGCTTTTCATTGGCTTGCCATGGTCACGGCGCGGTTTCTCCGCCGATCTTCGGGACGGGCATCACGATCTCGGGCTTGAGCAGCCTTTTGAACGCATCGGCCCATTCGCGTGCGGATGGATCCCCGATGTGTTTTTCGAGAAGGGCAAGCATGCGGACGGCCGCGCCTGCTTGGTCGCCGTAGGTGTAAAGATCGACTTCCATGTCCCATTGGAGTTTTGGCAAGTCCTCCTTGAGGAATTTTAGGTATTCCGGAGACTGCATATCCGAAGCCATGGCGCTTCTCTTGTCATCCCGGTTTTCCCTGCGGGGGGATCTGTGGTTCTCGGGCCAGATCTCCATTTTCACGGTTTCCTGCTGGATGCGTTTGATCCAGCCGGCTCGCAAGCTGGCCAAGGCGGAGGGCTTGCGGTAGGGCGGCAGCAGGATTTCGTCGTAAATGGCAGCGATTTCGATCGGTGAGAGTTTCCAATTCTCCACCTTCACGTGGTTGATGTCATAAGCTCTCGCAAAAACGGTCGAGGTCACGGCTTGGCTGAGGATGTCCTGTTGGTTTTTGAGCTTGTCCGCGTCGCGAAAAATCGAATCGACGGCGTCTTGGGCTTCGCCGGCGAGCTTGACGCGGTTCGGTTTTTCCGAGGCCGCCTCGAGCGTGAGCATGAGCCAGCGGAGTTGGTGGCGGAGCGCCAGGCGGAGGCCGGGATCGGCGAGGTTCTCCCGCTCGTTGCCTTTCCAGTCGCGGAAATCGGCGGCCTTCTTGTGGAGTTGCTCGAAGTTCACCTTTTCTACGCAGTTGAGGTAAAGGTCGATGGCGGCATCATCGCTGCCAATGGCATTGCGGTAAGCGGCCAGGGCGATGCGAAACCTGGCGTCCGTTTTGGATTCCGAGGTTTCACGGATTTTCTCCAGATTGCCTAACAATGTCTCGCGATCCGCGTCGGATAGGGTTTCCGCGTGCCCGCCGTGGAACACCAGCGCGGAACAAGCCAGGAGAATGGAAACTCGCATGGCGGGTTTCATCTCAAATCCAAGGCAAGGGGCCAAGACGGAAGAATAATTTTTTTCACCGGTGGCGGCTCTGGGTGGCGGCTGTTTCCGGGCTTGGATCTTTGCGATTCCCGCGCATGCTGGGAGGCGTTCCCCGCCCGATCCATGAATCCCGCTTTTCGTCGTTTGCTGGCACTTGTTGCCGTTTTTGTCACCGCGTTCGTTGCCGTTACCGCGCTCCGGACTTGGCGCTCGGGTGGCGATTTGCGCGGCTTGATTCCCGGGTTTTCCAAGAAGTCTGGCCAATTTCACCCGGAAGCATTCACGCTTCCCGACAAGGCCCCGCTGAATCTGGGAGAGGTGGAACTCCTTTCCCGGCTCAACGACGAGTACGCCAAACTGACGGAAGCGGTGGTGCCGTCGGTGGTCAGCATCGATACCACCGGGGTCCGCAGCGAGAGGCTCTTCGACGTGTGGAGCGGGGGCACCCAGGTCCGCGATTATCCCACCCAAGGCCAGGGCTCCGGAGTGATTGTCACCAGCGAGGGCCACGTCATGACCAATCATCACGTGATTGCCGGCCAGAAAGATATCCGGGTCACCCTCCACGGCGGGAAGGCCTACACCGCGCATCTGATCGGCGAAGACACGCTGCTGGATATCGCCGTGCTGAAGATCGATGCGAATGAATCCTTCACCCCGCTGAAAATGGGCGATTCGGCGCAGGTCAAGGTCGGCCAGATCGTCATGGCGGTGGGCAATCCGTTCGGCTTGGGCGAGACGGTGACCCAGGGCATCATTTCCGCCAAGGAGCGCTCGCTTTCGGACAACCAGCGGGATTTGTTCCAAACCGATGCCGCCATCAATCCAGGCAACTCCGGCGGACCGCTGGTCAACCTGCGCGGCGAAATCATCGGCATCAACGTCGCCATTTTCTCCCCGGACAAACAGAACCCGGGCTTCCAAGGTGTGGGGTTCTCCATTCCCTCGAACGACGTGAAAGACTCGTTGTTCCAGATCCTCGAGCGTGGCCGTCCGATCCGGGGCTTCCTCGGGGTCCAGATGCATGATCTGGATCCCGGCGTCCGCTCCGGGCTGGGCTATCAGGCGGAAATCGGGGCGGTCGTCATCGGGGTTTCTCCCGGCTCGCCGGCGCAAGCGGCGGGACTCCAGCCGTGGGATATCGTCCGCTCCGTCAACGATGAAAAGATCCACACTTCAGCGCAACTGTTGACGCTCGTCCAGCGGGCGCGGGTCGGCTCTACGATCGCTCTCGATGTCTGGCGCAAGGGTGAGTCGTTGCAGTTGCAGGCAACCATCGCTGAAAGCGGCGTGGCCAAACCGGCGGTCCAGCTTCCGGCGGTGGAAGCAGGCCAAGGCCGCACGCGCAATCCGGACGAAGTCTTGCGGGCCTTGGGGATCCAAGTCCGGGACTTGTCGGGGCCGGAACGGCAGCGCGGCTTTCGCGGCGCGGTGGTGACCGGCGTCACGGACAAGGGGCTGGCGGCGGAGCAGTTGCAAGCCGGAGATCTGATCCTGGCGGTGAACAACACGCCGATCGGCAGTGCCAGCGAGTTTTTCCTGTACCTCGCCGCCTCCGCCGCTGTGCAGGACACCACTCTCCAACTCGTCCGCGAGGGGCAGGTGGTCCGCGTCAATTTGTCCGCCCTTCCCCGGCAGGAATGACCCGGATCGGCTGAAATTTCATCCGCTTCCGCCGCGTCTTTAATCCGAGTCTCCCATGCAACGATCCAAGCTTCCCTATTTTTTCCTAGCCCTCGCGGCCGTGCTCGCGGCGGTGGCCATGGTCATGTTGATTCTGCGGCCGGGAGTGAAGACCAAAGTGGTCACCGTGACCAAGGCCCCCTTGGTCATTCCCGGTGCGCCGCCGGTCATCCCGAGTCTCGGCGAACCTGTCCCGCCGGAAAGCCCCGAATCGGTGCTGGCGGACCTCGGAATCGGCGTGGCCGCAGCCGACCCTGCCGAGCTGGTCGCCCAAATCGCCAAAGCCCTCGAAGCGGGCGATCTCGCGAAAGTCGGCCGCCTGATCGGCAAGGACGCGTTCGACTCCCAATTGCTCGACCGACTCAAGGCGCTCTCCGCCGCCCCGTTCCGCCTGCGCCAGCCCGACGGCATCCGCGAAGTCGGCGAACTCGAACTGAACGTGCGCTCCCGCTGGGCCCTTGAATTGGACGGGCTGGCACCCGGCCACGACCGCATTTTCCTCGATCTCCGCCGCAACAACGGCAAATGGTCGGTCGAAAAAATCACCCTGCCGCCCGGTCCGGGCGAGCCCATCCCGAAGGCGGTTTTCGCCGACTCGTTGGGCGTGGCCGACGCGTTTCTCCAGGCGGTGCTCAAGCAGGATTTCGAATTCGCGCGGGCTTTCGTCGATCCCGCGACCGTCTCGGATGCCAAGATCGCCGGACTCTGCATCCTGTTCGAAGAAGGCGGCTACCGGCTCCGCAAGAACAAGCCGCTGCGCTCGATGTTCCAGCACGCGGACACCGTCGGCTACCTCGCCAATGTCGAGACCGCCGATGCCACCCAAAGCGCCCAGTTCGCCATGACCATGAAGCAACCACCCGCGCCTTCCAACTGGATCGTCTCCGAAATCAATCTCAACCAACTCCTCGCCGACTACGCCCGCCGCGTCGCCGGCGGCGATCTCTACTACTCGCCCCTCGTCAAGAATCCCGCCGGCGGCGACACGCTTGCGCTCTACTTCGCGTTCGACGAAGACGTTATGAACCCGCGCACCCGCCGCCAATTGGAGATCGTCACCCAGATCCTGCGCTCGGATCCCGGCAAGAAAATCACCCTCAGCGGCCACACCGACGCGCTCGGCACCAAGCAATACAACAACAGCCTCTCCTCCCGCCGCGCCGACCTAGTGCGCGACAAACTAACCAAGGCCGGCGAACCTACACCCCACATCCACACCGACGCCAAGCGCATCAGACAGCCCCGCAGCCCCAACGTCACCGAGACCGGCGAGGACAACCCGGAAGGCCGCCGCGCCAACCGCAGGACCGAGATCTATCTGGATTTCTGAAACCCGCCTCTAACCGGACCACGATATTCATTTCGCCTGAATCCGGAATTCATCCAGCTTGCCTCACGCCACCGAAGGCGGTGAATGAGCGAGAGTAGCAGCGGGACGCTCTGCGCTGCCCCCCAGTAAAGACCGAGCGGCACGAGTAGCGCGAGAAAGAGAACGCCAAAGCCAACCGAAACGCCGTGGAGTGTGGGCTGTGAACCAACTGCCGATGCGATGCCGACGGCGACAAGGCAAAGCAGAGCGAGGGCGACAACGCTGACGGGAATCTGCGCGAGAATGGGGAAACCGCGACGACGGGCAAACCACTCGGCAAGCGCGGTGGACGGTAACAACAGGATGAGACTGGCGGCTGTGGTAGCGACGGCTAACTTCCAATTATACGACCGGCGGATTTTGCCAGTCGTATCGCAGGAAATGCAGAAGGTGTCATTCTGCAAAGGGTTGGTGGGGATTGAAGCGGTTGCGTCGGCACGGGCCAGTCGTAGAGCAGGGAGTGGAAAAGGCGAGCGATTTCAGACTGGCCGGGTCACAGTCAGCGCCTCCGAGCTGGCTTCCCAGGTGATTTCCGCCTTGGTCCCGGCGGGGAGCTTGGGGAAGTGCGTTTCCATGTGGGTCTCCAGGCGGAAGTCGCGGGAGAAGGCGGGGGGGAGAGGAGCAAGTCCATGATGCCAAGGACCGAGAGAAATTTCATGGGACGAAACGGATACCGGTCGTCAGCCAACCTATTTTCAACGACCAGAATCCAGAACTGCCTCACGGCACGATGTTCTCGGGCAAATCGAAATTCACCCGCATCTCGGCGTAAAGCCGGACGTATTCCGCAACGAGCCGCGCCGCGAACTCCGCGCGACCTTGGCGGCTGTGGCCGTCAATTTTCGCGTGGATCGGTTGGCCGACATGGACCCACAGCCGCCCGCGTCTCGCCGGCAGCCAGGGGCCGAGGCGGGTCAGGCGATCGGTGCCCAACACGATGACCGGCAGCACCGGCCGGCCAGAGCGGGCCGCCAGCAGGCAGACGCCGTGCTTGATTCCGGCCCCGCGCAGCACCGAGTTGGTGCCACACATCAGTTCCCCTTCCGGGAAAATCCCGACCGCCTCGCCGCGCTTGAGACGGCGCAGGCCTTCGCGGATCGTCGGCAGCGCGGAGCCCTGGCGGTCCACCTGGAACGCCCCGCCGTGATAGAGGATGTTGCGCATGAACCACTGCTGATAGAACTCGATCCGCGAGACCCAACTGATCCGCCGCCGCAGCACCGCGCTGACGACGATGGGATCGAGATGACTGACATGGCTGACGGCGATGAGCATGCCGCCATCCGCGCCCACGGCTGGAAGCCCCGTGCTGCGGACCCGCATCGTGAACCCGAAAACACCTATCCAAAGCCAGCGACAGACATCGTAAAAATACCCTGGCGGCTTGGAGCGGGAGCTCCCCTTGCGGAGCGTTCGGGGATTGCCCTCGCGAGGCGTTGGTGTCGGGATCATCCTGTAATTTTCCTAACCGGAATTTGTTGGGTTATTCGGGCAAGCTTTGTCGCCGCGGGCGCGTATTGGTGGCGGCTTGAGTCGGGAGAATTCCCGCTTTTCACCTTTGCCAAAGGTTCCGGCCACTAGATTTTCTCCAGATTCGCCATGAGATCCACCTGTTTTGTTTTTTTATCCAGCATCGCCCTCATCGGGCTAGGTGGCTGCGGGCCAAATGCCACCGTCGCCCACGGCAAGGTTTCGTTGCCGGCGGATTGGAAAAACGCCGGCGGTTTCCCGCTCGCCTCGCCGTCCCGCGACCTGTCGCGCTGGTGGGGTCGCTTCGAAGATCCCACGCTCAGCCGGATCATCGCGGAGGCTTTGGCAAACAGCCCGGACATGGCCTCCGCCGCCGCCCGGATCAAGCAATCCCGCGCCCAACGGAATGCCGAAGCCGCCTCGCTGTTCCCGTCGTTGAACGGCTCGGCTGCCACCAGCAACAGCGCCTCCCAACGCGACGGCGCGGCTCGGAATACGGACAGTTCCTACGCCGCCGGACTCAATGCGTCGTGGGAGGTGGATCTCTTCGGCAAGCGCCGCAGCGCGGTGCAAGCCGCCTCGGCGCAACTCGGTGCCAGCGAGGAAAATTTCCACTCCGTGCAAGCGGCCCTCGCCTCGGAAATCGCCATCGCCTACACCAACCTGAGGGTCGATGAAGCTGGCCTCGAAGTCCTCCGCCGCACCATCAAGACCCGCGAGGAAACCAACCAGCTCGCCAGTTGGCGCACCCAGTCGGGCGAGGCCGATTCGCTCGATTCCAGCCAAGCCCTCACCAGCCTCGAACAAGCGCGCGCCGCCGTCCCCGCCGTGGAGCAAGCCATCGCTCAAAACCGCAATCTGCTGGCGCTGCTGGCAGGCAAGACTCCCGGCAGCCTCGATGGGATGCTGGCCTCGGGGAAACAAGCCATTCCTAATCCCGCACGCAGCCTCGCCGTCGGCATTCCCGCCGACACACTGCGCCAGCGGCCGGATGTCCGTGTCGCCGGCTACCAGCTTCTCGCCGCCGCCGCCAGCACCCGCGCCGCCGATGCCGAACGCTACCCGTCGCTCAACCTCTCCGGCTTCCTCGGTCTCACCTCGCTCGGCGCGGGCAAACTCTTCAACCCGCAAACCGCCACCGCCGGATTCGCCTCCGGGATCACCAGCCCGATCTTCGACGCCGGCCGCATCCGCTCCACCATCCAAGCCCAAAGCGCCGCCGAGGAACAAGCCTATCAGGCCTACCGTTCCACCGTTCTAACGGCCCTGTCCGAGGTCGAGGATTCGCTCATCGCCTGCCGCCGCACCGGCGAGAGGCAGGCGATCCTTGAAAAAGCCACGGCCGCCGCCCGCGAGGCCGCGCAGCTCGCCCAACAGCGCTACCAGGCCGGGGTCACCGACATTCTAACCGTCCTTGATTCCCAACGCACGCTGCTGGGCCTGGAAGACAGCCTGTTCACCGTCCGCGCCAACCGCGCCAGCGCTTACATTCAGCTTTACAAAGCCCTCGGCGGCGGCTGGTCCTGAGTCCGTTTCCCAACATCTCTCCAATTCAATGACCGCGCCCGATTCATCACAAGATCTCGCCACCATCGTCGCCAGCGGAGCCTCGCGCCCGGTGAGCAAATGGATTTTCATCACCATCGCCGCCGCCCTGATCGGCGCGGCCGCTTGGTATTTTTTGGGGCGCAACAACAATGCAGAGCAGAAGGCGGACTATCAGACGGAGGAGTCCAAGATCGGCCGCATCTCGCTCATCGTCACCGCTGCGGGCAACTTGGCTCCGACCAATCAGATCATCGTCGGCAGCGAACTCTCTGGCACCGCCAAGGAAGTGCTGGTGGACACCAACGATCAGGTGAAAAAAGGCCAGACCCTCGCCAAGCTCGACACCTCCAAGCTCGACCAGCAGACCGAACGCAGCCGCGCCGCCCTGCTTGCCGCCAAGGCCAGGGTCAGCCAGGCCGAGGCCACTCTAGCAGAGAGCAAGGCCGCGCTTGCCCGCCAGGAGGAACTCCTCGCACTCAGCGGCGGGAAAACTCCCTCGCGAGCCACCATGGAAACCTCCCGCGCCACCCTTGCCCGCGCCCTAGCAGATTTGGGCAGCGCCCAAGCAGCCGTGACCGGAGCGGAGGCGGACGTGCGCGCCTTTGAAAGCGACCTAGCGAAAACCATCATCCGCTCACCGGTCGATGGCATCGTCCTC
This sequence comes from Akkermansiaceae bacterium, assembly GCA_031371325.1. Lineage (GTDB taxonomy): Bacteria > Verrucomicrobiota > Verrucomicrobiia > Verrucomicrobiales > Akkermansiaceae > Luteolibacter. Next base: position 8,393 of record JANMJJ010000099.1, read on the forward strand.
GCGCGTTCCATCGAAGTCGGCCAGACCGTCGCCGCCTCCTTCACAGCTCCCACGCTTTTCACCATCGCCGAGGATTTGAAAAAAATGGAGCTGCTAGTCAATGTTTCCGAGGCCGACATCGGGCGCATCGAAGTCGGCCAGACCGCGACCTTCAGCGTCGATGCCTGGGCGAGCCGCAGCTACACCGCCAAGGTCAAGAAGGTGGCGTTCGGAGCCGTGGGCACCGGCATCACCGCAAGCGCGACTAACAACTCGCCTGCCAATACGGTGGTCACCTACAGCACCGAGTTAGAAGTGGCTAACGAGGATCTCTCCCTCCGCCCAGGCATGACCGCCACCGTGGACATCGCCATCGTGGACAAGCGAGACATCCTCGTCGTTCCGAATTCCGCGCTCCGCTTTGATCCCGTCTTCGCCGCCGCCATCGGCAAGCCGGACGCCACCAAGCGCACCCTCGTCCAGAGCCTTTCCCCCGGCGGAGGCAGGCGCTGGCGCGGCACTCCACCGCCCAAGGCGGGTTCATCGGATTCCACGCCCAAGGTCTGGACGCTCAAAAATGGCGAGCCTTCGGAAATCCCTGTCACCCCAGGCATCACCGACGGTCGCGTCACCGAAATCACCGGCGAGGGGCTGGCCGCAGGCACTCCCCTCATCATCAGCATCAAGCCACCCAAGACCGAATGATGAACGCGGAAATGCTCATCGAGTTGCAAGGTCTAACCAAGCGCTACGGCACCGGCGACGCCGCATTCCTCGCCCTTCGCGGGGTGGATCTAACCATTCATCGCGGAGAATTCGTCGCCGTCATGGGGCCCAGTGGCTCGGGGAAATCCACACTCATGAATTTGTTAGGCTGTCTCGACACCCCCACCGCCGGCTCTTACCGCTTCAAGGGAATCTCGGTAGAGCATCTCAACAAAGACCAGCGCTCGCTGCTCCGCCGCCACGCGCTGGGGTTCATTTTCCAAGGCTTCAACCTGCTCGCCCGCACTTCCGCCCTTGAGAATGTCGAGCTGCCACTGCTCTATCGCGGTTACTCTAGGAAACAACGCCACGCATTGGCCCGCGAAGCGCTGGCCCAAGTCAGCTTGTCGGACAAGGAACGCAACACCCCGGCCGAGCTTTCCGGCGGCCAGCAGCAGCGCGTCGCCATCGCCCGCGCCATCGTCACCCAACCGGACACCCTTTTCGCCGACGAACCCACCGGCAACCTCGATTCGACAACCACCCTCGAAATCATGGAACTTCTCCGCAGGCTCAACGCGGACCGCGGCATCTCCATCATCATGGTCACTCACGAAACTGAGGTCGCCGCGTGCGCCCGGCGCATCATTCACGTCCGCGACGGGCTCATCTCGTCGGATACGACGCGATGATAAGTTATTAGTTATAAGGTCAGAATCTCTTTCGCTTCCTCCACCAAGTGATCTTCAACGCACTGCTCATCGCCATCCGGGAAATCCGGCGGAATCTAACACGCTCGTTTCTCACCGTGATCGGGATTGTCATCGGCGTCGCTGCCGTCATCACCATGGTCACGCTCGGCCGGGGTGCGACGGAGACGGTGAAGCAAAACATTTCCAAGATGGGCAACAATCTGCTCGTGCTACGTCCCGGCCAAGGCTGGGGCGGCAGCGGTGCTCCGCAATTCAGCCTTCAGGATGTCGATGCCATCCGCAATCAGGTTCCCGGCATCGCCTCGGTTGCGCCCTTCGTTTCCAACGACGCCACGATGGTCTATCAGGAAAAAAGTAGCAGCTTCGACGTCCAAGGCACCACGCCCAACTATTTCACCATCGCGAACTGGACCGTCGGCACGGGCCGGTTTTTTACGGACGCTGAGGTGGCCGAGTCCGCCCCCGTCTGTGTCATCGGGGAATCCATCCGCAAGGAACTCTTCGGCGAAGGGGTGGACCCCGTCGGCAGCAAGATCCGGGTGAAAAGCATGACGCTCGAAGTCATCGGCGTCACCGGCGTGAAAGGCCAGGGCGGCTTCGGCGATGATCTGGACGATAACATGATCACCCCCTACACCACCATCATCCACCGCCTGTCAGGCCGCCAAGGCGGCAAGAATTTCAACCAGATCATGATCTCTGGCGAACAGGGCTACCCCGGCGCCTACATCGTCGCCGATGTCAGTGCGCTGATGCGGGAGCGCCGCAAGATCACCGCCAACGAGGAGGATAACTTCAACGTCTTCGACTCGCTGCAACTCGCCGAAGTGATCAGCTCCAGCACCAAGGTAATGACATCGCTGCTAGGCGCGGTGGCCGGCGTCAGCTTGCTCGTCGGCGGCATCGGGATTATGAATATCATGCTCGTTTCCGTCACCGAGCGCACCCGAGAAATCGGCATTCGCCTCGCCATCGGTGCCCGCGCCCGCGAGGTCTTGCTGCAATTCTTGGTGGAAGCCGTCACGCTGTCCTGCATCGGCGGAGTCACCGGCATCGGCCTCGCCTACGGCCTATGCACTACGCTCGCCAAAGTCGTCGGCGCGCCGTTCCTGTTCGATCCGAAAATCAACATCGTCGCCTTCGTCTTCTCCGCCGCCATCGGCATCATTTTCGGTTTCATGCCCGCCCGCCGCGCCGCCGGACTCGATCCCATCGAGGCCTTGCGGCATGAATAGGCTGAAAGTTGAGGGTTGATAGGAAGAGCCGGATCAACCAGTCTTCGTCCTTCCACCAACTCTCAACCCTCAACTTCCCCCGCGTGAGCCCGATCACCATTGCCGCCGTCAAAGAACAAGCCGGTGAAATCCCGATCATCGCCGCGATCCACGCCCAACTCCAGTCCCGCGCCACCCGCACGACCAAAGGCGGCAAGCCCTACTTCGAGCTGGTGTTCGCCGACTCCACCGGGAACTTTTCCCTCAAAATCTGGTCCGACTCGCCGATCCACGAGGCGGCCGAAAAACTCGCGGACAACGCCGTCGTCCGGCTCGAAGCCGAGTGGACGCAGAACCAATACGGCGTCAATCCGAACCACCTCGCCTGGTTCAATCTCGATGAAAGCGCCATCGCCGACTTTCTAGCAGGCGACCCCGAGACCCGGGAAAAACAGGACCGCGACTTCGCGGAGATCCGCAGGCTCTGCGATTCCATCGCCGATCCGCGGCTGCACGCGTTGTGCGCCCGTTTCCTGGAGCAGCTCGGCGACCGCTTCCGCCGCACCGCCGCCGCGAAGAAGAACCACCACGCCCGCCGCGGCGGCCTCGTCGAGCACGTCTCCCAGATGATGCGCTCCGCCGAGGCGTTGTGCCCGGTTTACCCCGAGCTCAACCGCGACCTGATCCTCTCCGGCGTCCTCTTCCACGACTGCGGGAAGCTCTGGGAGAACTCCTATCCGGAAGACGGCTTCGCCCAGATCCACAGCATCCACGGCGAAATGTTAGGTCACATCCCACTCGGCATCGAGCTGGTCAACAAGCTCTGGAACGACCTGCTCGACACCGGAGATACCGCCGAGTGGAAGGCGTTCAAGCCCTCCACCGAGATGACCCGCCTGCACCTGCTCCACCTGATAGGCAGCCACCACGGCCAATACGAATTCGGCTCGCCCGTGCTGCCCCGAACGCCGGAGGCCATCGCGCTCCACTACATCGACAATCTCGACGCGAAAATGGAAATGCTCCGCGATGCCTACTCTCAGGCCAACGAAATCGCCCCTGGCATCTATGACCGCGTCTTCCCGCTGCCGACGAATCTGGTGAGGCCGCTGGCGAATTTCGTCCCGCCGCCGCCTGCGCCTCAGGTTGCTGTTTCAGCAGGGGAAGATGAGTCCGCTGACGAGCCTTGAGATAAGTTTCCGTCGGAGGCAGTGGCAGCCGCTTTGTTGCAGTGGACTCACAGCTTCCCCGCCACTCCGTCTTGAAATGCTTCGACGAGGTCATTGACCCACTCCTGCCGCAGCGCACCTATGGCATCCAAGCCGCCGCTCCACGTTTTCGGCCACGAACGCCAGTGGCAATGGGCGGTCAAAACTCAGCAGCTATCGCACGAACCATCCTCTTCCCAAAGCCATCTTGACTCGCCCTCGGTAAGATGCACTCTTACCCCATGGAAACCGTCCTCTCCTCGAAAGGCCAGCTCGTCTTACCCGCCGAGTTGCGGCATCAGGACAACATCCAAGTCGGTGAGCGATTCGAAATCGAGCGCGTCAATCCCGGCCAGTATCTCCTCAAGCGTCGCCCTACCGGAAAAAACGCCGGATTGGTCGATCTCTTGCTCGCCTGTCCGGAAAAAGGTTGGTTTAAACCCGTCGAATCCGAATCCACCGACACACTCTGATGATTTTGGTGGATTCCAATGTACTCAGCGAGCTGACTAAACCCACCCCCGACGAAAAAGTCATCCAATGGCTGCGGCAGCACGAGCAGGCTCTCGTCGTCAATCCCATCATCCTTGGCGAAATTGAATACGGGATTTTAACCATGCCAGCAGGCCGCCGCCGCACCCGCATGGAGGGGTGGTATGCGCGCGTGATCCAGACTTTAGAAGTCGTCAATGTGGACAAAGAAACCGCCGCCGCTTGGGCACGATTGCTGGCGAGTTTAAAAAAACGTGGCCTTGCCATGCCCATTAAAGACAGCCTGATCGCCGCCACCGCCATCGCCCACGGATTCCAAATCGCCACCCGCAACACCGCCGATTTCAAAAACGCCGCAGTCCCCGTGGAAAATCCGTTTTCTCCTTAAACCGCCACTCCGCCTATCTAATTTCCCCCATGCCGCGCCCCCTCCGCATCCTCCTCTGGCTCGCCATTTCCCTGCTCGGTACCACCGCCGTCGCCATTGCCGCCTTCCAGCGTGATGAGCCGGTCAACGCCCTGTGGCTCGTCGTCGCCGGCGTCTGCACCTTCGCCGTCGCCTATCGGTTTTACTCCGCTTGGCTGATGGCCAAGGTGCTCACCATCGACGACCGCCGTGCGCCCGCCGCCGTCACTTGCAGCGATGGCAAGGACTTCGTTGCCACGCCCAAGTGGGTGGTCTTCGGCCACCACTTCGCCGCCATCGCCGGCCCCGGCCCGCTGGTCGGCCCGGTGCTCGCCGCGCAATTCGGCTATCTACCCGGCACCTTATGGCTGCTCGTTGGAGCAACTTTAGGCGGCGGCGTCCACGATGCCATCACCCTCTTCGCCTCCATGCGCCGCAACGGCAAATCCCTCGGCCAGATGCTCAAGGAAGAGCTCAATCCCTTCATCGGCCTCGTCGCCATGATCAGTCTGCTAGCGATCATGACCATCCTGCTAGCCGTTCTCGGCCTCGTCGTCGTCAAGGCGCTCGCCGAAAGCCCGTGGGGCCTGTTCACCATCGCCGCCACCATCCCGCTGGCTTTTATCATGGGCGTCATGATTAAAAGCGGGAAATTCAGTGTCACCGCCGCTTCCGTTGTCGGCGTCGTCGGACTTTTCGCGGCCGTCGTCGGCGGGAAATACCTATCGCCGGAAATGACCGCCGCGCTGACCCTCAAGTCCACCGAACTCGCGTGGGCGATCATGATTTATGGTTTCGCCGCCAGCGTCTTGCCGGTCTGGATGCTGCTCGCCCCGCGCGACTACCTCAGCACCTTCATGAAACTCGGCACCGTCGCCGTGCTTGGCATTTTCATCGTCATCCTTCACCCGCCACTGCACATGCCCGCCATCACACCGTTTGTGAATGGCGGCGGCTTCGTCGTTCCCGGCCCGGTATTTCCCTTCGTCTGCATCACCATCGCCTGCGGGGCCATCAGTGGCTTCCACTCACTCATCGCCTCCGGCACCACCCCCAAATTGCTCGCCCGCGAGAAAGACATCCGGCTCATCGGCTACGGCGCGATGGTCGTTGAAATGTTAGTCGCGCTGATGGCGATCATCGCCGCCTGCGCCCTCCAACCCGGCGAATACTTCGCCATCAACTCCCCCATCGATCCTAACAACCCCACCGCCGTCACCGCGCAGATCGCCACCATCAATTCCTACGGCCCCGAATACGCCGTCACCGAGGCCCACATGCGCCAGCTCGCCAAAGACCTCGGCGAGCCGCACATGATCGGCAAAGTTGGAGGTGCGCCCACCTTTGCTGTTGGCATGGCGCAGATGTTCGCCAAGGTCATCCCGGGAAAGACCGCGCTCTCGTTGTGGTATCATTTCGCCATCATGTTCGAGGCGCTGTTCATCCTTACCACGCTGGACGCCGGCACCCGCGTCGGCCGCTTCATCCTCCAGGACCTGCTAGGAAACATTTCCCCCAGACTCGGCAAAACCGACTCATGGTTAGGCAACATCCTCGCCACCGGTCTGCTCGTCTCCGCGTGGGGCTTCTTCCTCTATCAAGGCGCACTCGATCCCGCCGGCATCGCCAAGAGTTTGTGGCCCATCTTCGGCATTTCTAACCAACTTCTCGCCGTCATCGCCTTCTGCCTCGGCACCGTCGTCCTGATCAAGATGGGCAAGGCCCGCTACTGTGGGGTCACCGTCATCCCCATGCTCTTCCTCACCGCCGTCACCTTCACCGCCGGTTACCTGAAAATCTTCGATGCCAA
>JANMJJ010000102.1:0-9327 GCA_031371325.1 Akkermansiaceae bacterium
CCGCTCCTCGTCCTTGGTGCCTTCCGCGATGCTGCGGGTGTGGGGCAGGAATCCTTCTTCGAGGCCGACGAGGAAGACGATGGGAAATTCCAGCCCTTTCGATGCGTGGAGCGTGATGAGAGTGACGCCGAGTTTTTTCTCAAGATCCTCGTCATCCTTGTCCGAGGCGAGGGCGCTGTGGTCGAGGAACGACTGGAGACCATTCGAGAGAATCGAAGGTTTCCGGCGGCAGATCCGCGAAGAGCTGGTTGGTGCAGAACGCAAAATTAACCAATATCGCGAGGGCGTTCTTGGTAACCTTGTTCATGAAGTGGTGGAAGCTGGCAGACCTATCAGTCTGAAGACAAGTGACCAATTCGGCATTATTGCGGGATCTTTGGCCACTCAAGGATTGTCACGGCATTTTCCAATAGCGCGAAGTTCTTGGCAAGATCACTGGAGCTTGACGCGAACGGCCGCCAAAGGCGGCGACCGCGTCTGGCGGGATGCGCTTGATCCTTCCGAGCAGCGGACTTGGAAGCGGTTTTTTGAATAGTCCTTCTTGGGAGCCGTAAATTTTTATCGTGCCATCCGCCGCTACCCTGCTTGACTGCCAGCGCTCACGCCATGCCGGAAGTCACCTTTGACGATACCCTGTTGTTAGTCGATCCCGATCTGGATTTCCTAGATTGGGCGACCAAGCATCTTTCCGCGAAGAATTTGCGGGTTCTGCGCTGCGACAATGCGACCAATGCGCTCAAGGTGATTGAAAAAACGCCGGTGAGCGTGGTGGTCTCGGCGATGGAGCTTGAGCCATTCGACGGGATGGAGTTGCTGGGGCGGATCTTGCATCAAAGCCCGCAAACCCTGGTGGTGCTGACCGCAGGATTTCCGACGACGGGCCAAATCATCGAGGCGACGCAACGCGGTGCGCACGATGTTTTGCGCAAGGAATCGCTGGCATTTGAGCTGCGTCCGGTGGTGGAGTCCGCGTTGCAAACGCAGGAAGACCGCCGCAGCGCGGGCCAGCCGGACGCGGAAATGCCGAAGCACGACGGGCGGGTGAAAATGATCGGGGTTTCCCGCGCGTTGCAGGAAGTTTTTAAACTCGTCGGGCGGGTCGCGCGCTCGGATGCGCCGGTTTTGATCGCCGGCGAAAGCGGCACCGGCAAGGAACTCGTCGCCAAGGCCGTGCATGAATACAGCCCGCGGCGGCAGAAGGAAATGATCACCATCAACTGCGGTGCCATCCCGGAAAACCTGTTGGAGAGCGAGCTGTTCGGCCACGAGAAAGGTTCGTTCACCGGGGCCATCGCCCGCCGTGCGGGCCGCTTCGAGCAAGCGGATGGCGGCACTTTGTTTCTCGACGAGATCGGCGATATGCCGCTGTCGATCCAGGTGAAACTGCTGCGGGTGCTGCAAGACGGCTCGTTTTCCCGCGTCGGGGCCAATGAAACTCTAACGACCGACGTGCGGATCGTGGCCGCGACGCACAAGAACCTCACTGACGAAGTCGCCGCTGGGCGGTTCCGCGAGGATCTCTACTACCGGCTCAACGTGGTGGAAATTAAAATCCCGGCGCTGCGCGAGCGGCTGGAGGACATCCCGCTGTTAGCCGAGTATTTCCTCCAGCGGATCACCCGCAAGAACGGCATGGCGCGCATCCGCATCTCGGCGGAAGCGATCGCCACCTTGCAGTCGCACAACTGGCCCGGCAATGTCCGCGAGTTGGAGAACACCATCGCCCGCGCCTGTGCCTTGGCCTCCTCGCACATCCTGCTGCCTGCCGACATTCCGCTGGCATCGGCACCGCGCAGGTCGCCGGCCGGTTTCACCGCCGCCATCGACCAATTGATCAACGCCGCGCCGACCGGCGTGGATTTGTTGGGATGGCTCAATGGCGAGGTCGCGGGGCGGATCCTCGAACGCGCCGACGGGGATTTCAAGGAAGCTTCGAAGACGCTGAATCTGCCGATGGCGGGTCTCCGCAAACTGCTTGCCCAGAAAATCTGACATGCTCCACATCGTCGAACATCCGCTGATTGCCGAGGAGTTGACCACACTCCGCGATCCGGCGTGCCTGTCGCCTGAATTTCGCCAGGGTTTCCGGCGGATCGCCTCGTTGATGGTTCCAGCCGTCACCGCCAATTTGGAAACCAAGGTTGTTCCTTGTAACACGCCGCTCGAACTCACCTCGGGCGTGAAAGTGACCCGCGGACTCATTTTGGTGCCGATCTTGCGGGCCGGGTTGGGTTTCCTCGATGGATTCCTCGACCTGCTGCCGCAAGCATCCGTGGCCCACATCGGCCTAGCGCGAAATGAAAGGACACTGATTCCAGAGCCCTATTATTTGAAGCACCCGCCGGTTCTCGGAGAACATGAAATCATCATTCTCGATCCGATGTTGGCGACCGGCGGTTCCGCCATCGAGGCCGTCCGCAGTCTGCGGGACGCCGGTGCGCGGCACCTCCGGTTCGTCTGCCTGGTGGCCGCGCCGGAGGGGGTTTCCGCGTTGGAACGGGCATTTCCGGAGATCACGATTTACACGGCATACCTGGACCGCTGCCTCGACAATTTCGGCTACATCCTGCCCGGCCTCGGTGATGTGGGAGACCGGCTGTTCGGCACCTGTGCTTGAGCGGATGAATTTCCGGCATCCGGGCTGGCAACGGCCCGGTTCACCTTTTAGTTTCCGCCAGTCCGATGAAATTGTGGCCGCTCTTATCACTCCTCCTGCTGATCCAGCAGCCGATCCTGCGTGGGCAAGAGGTGGACGCGTTGCGGACCTTGGAGCGCCAAGGCGATGCCGCGCTGGCCGACGGCTTGTGGGAAGTGGCGGAGATGCATTTCCGAAAATGCCTCGCCGATCCTTCGCTCGCTGCGGACGCGAAATCCCAGGTGGCGATCCGCCTTGCCGAGTCGTTGATCCGCGCGGGAAATCCCACGGAGGCACTGGAGTTACTCGGGCAATCGTTCGTCGCGGAAAACCCCGAAACGCCATTTTGGAAGGCTCAGGCGCTGGCGGCACAAGACCGTTTCTTAGAGGCACTTGAAATATTCCACACCTTGCTTGCCGCCCCCGCGACACCGCATCGCACCGAGGCTGGATTCACCCAGGCTAGCCTGCAACTTGCGCTCGGCCAAGCGGCTGCCTCGCTAGAAACCCTTGCCATGCTCATCCCGGATAGTGATGCGGCCACGGTGGTGAAAATCCAGCTCTATCAGGTCGAAATCCTGCTCGATCTCAACCGTCCCGCAGAAGCCCGCCACGCCATGCCGGGCCAGGAAACGCTCGCCACCGCAGATCGCCCGCTCGCGGCATTTCTCGATGCCCAACTGCGCCTCAACGAAGGCCAGCCGGGGGATGCGGAGAGCGGCTTCCAAGAACTCATCAATCATCCGCAAGGCCAATCCGTCACCCGCTATCACTCGGCGGCCATCGGCCTGGCGGATGCGATTCAAGCGCAGGGAAATCCCGGGGAAGCCGCAGATTCCCTGCTCGCGTTTCTTCGCGATCATCCGGACTCACCGCTGCTTGAGGCTATTTTCAAACGGATTCTCCAATGGCTCCCGGAAAAACCGTCCGTCACCGATCCGATCCTCGAAAGCCTCGCGCGATGGATCCCTCCTCCGGTCCTGCGCGACGCCTTACCCGTCGATACAACCCAACCTGGCAGCATCGCCGCTTGGCCCGTTTACACGCCAGCGGATAGCCTCACCGCCTTGTCGGCGTTCGCCCTCTACACTCGTGCCATCGGCTTGCATCGCATCGACACGCCCGAGTCGCGGGCCGAGTCGCGGGTCATGCTCAATCGCCTGCGGGTGGAATATCCCGGACATTTGCTGGCCAACCGGGCACTCTATCAGTCGGCACGCTGGTTGCTCGACGACGGCTCCATCGACCAAGCATTCTCGATTCTCAACACGCTCCGCGACACGGCGAAATCCCCGGTCTTGAAAGGCGAAGCCGCGTTTCTCGAAGCCCGGATCGCCTGTTTGAATGGCGACCCGAAAAAAGCCATCCAGCTCTTCGATGAAGCGGCAACTGCCCTTGCCGCACCCGAAGCCAGGTTGGCGAGGCTGCAGTCCGCCATCGCCCGCTTGCGGAGTGGCGACCTCAATGGCGTCACCCTCATCCAGCAATCCGGTGGCACGCCGGACAAATCCCTGGCGGCGGATCTCGAACTCGAGCGTGCACGCTCCACCACGCCGCCGGCTGCCGCCAGAGCGGCGATCGAAGAATTCCTCACCCGTTTCCCGGACCACCCGCGGGCACCCGAAGCCCGCCTGGCAGCGGCGGAAGCGGCCCTCGCCAGTCCCACTCCCGATCTCCAGTTCGCCCGCGACCAGCTCGAAACCTTGTCCGCAGGCCCGGAAATCGCCGCCCCGCGGCTCGCCTTGGCCCGGCTCCGCATCGCCGATCTTTCCAAAGACCCCGCCGCCGCCATCGCCGCCGCGCAAGCCATCGTCGATACCTACCCGACGGATCCCGCCGCGGCCGAAGCCGCCCTCACCCTCGGCCGCAATCTCTTCCAAACCGGCAGCTACAACACGGCGCTGCTAGTCCTCAAGAAACTCGCCGACTCGGAAACCCAACCTGCCAGAGCGCAGGTCGCGTGGTTGCTCGCCGCCCGCTCGGCGGCGCTCGGTGGCACCCCGCAATCCAAGGACGAAGCCCTCGTGTTGTTCGATAAAGCCATCGAATCCTCAGGCCCGCTCGCCGCCATCGCCACCCTGGAAAAAGCCGAGCACCTCATCGACATGTCTCGCCTTGCGGAAGCATCGGCCTTTCTCGCGAAATGGCTCAAGACCCTGGCTGAAAACGATCCGCTCCAGTTGCCCGCCGGATTATTGTTAGGCGAGGCGTTGTATGCCCAAGGCAGCAGCAATCCGGCGTCGATGGTCGAGGCGCTCGCCGTTTATGACAAGCTCCTCGCCCACACCAAAAATCAACCCGCCCTGCTCAACCGGCTGCAATATCTCCGGGGCCTGACGCTGGAACAATTGCCCGATCCCAAGGACCCCTCGAAGAAGTGTGAAACCCAAGCCTTCGAGGCCTATTACTCCGTGCTCGAAGCCACCGCGCCACCGGCGGAATGGAAATACTTCGAACTCTGCGGATTCAAAGCACTCACCCTGCTCGAAAAAGCGAAACGCTGGCAGGCTGCGGTGAACATCGCCCGGAAAATCGCCTCGTTCAACGGCCCCGGTGCCAAGGATGCCGCCGCCCGCGCCAGCAAGATCCAACTCGAACAAATGATGTGGTGACGTTGATCTCAAATTTCAAATTTCAAATTTCAAATCTCAATATGCCATCCCTTCTCATCACTGGAAAATCCGGCCGCATGGGCCAAGCCGTCATCGAAGCTGCCAACCAAGCCGCGATCCCGATCACCGCCACCCACGATGCCGGCGAGGATCTCGACCTCGCGATCTCCCAAGCCTCCTGCGCCATCGACTTCACTGTCCATTCGTTCACCACCTCGCTCGTCGAGGCCGCGTTGAAACACGGCACCAGCCTAGTCATCGGCACCACCGGCCACACCGACGCGGAACGCGCCGCGATCCATCAAGCGGCGAAATCCATCCGCATCGTTTACGCCTCCAACTATTCGGTGGGCGTCAACGTGCTGTTCTGGCTCACCCGCCAGGCCGCCCGCGTGCTGACCCAGGACCGCTTCGACATCGAGGTCACCGAGATGCACCACAAGCACAAGATCGACGCCCCGTCCGGCACCGCCCGCCGCCTGCTGGAAATCCTCAACGAGGAAACCGGCACGTCCTATCAGGACGACGTCGCGCACGGCCGCTTCGGCAACATCGGCCCGCGCAAGCCGCGTGAAATCGGCATGCACACGCTGCGCGGCGGCGATGTCGTGGGCGACCACACCGTGCTCTTCGCCGCCGACGGCGAACGCGTCGAGCTCACCCACAAAGCGTCGTCGCGGATGACCTTCGCCGCCGGCGCGGTCCGCGCCGCGTGCTGGCTGGAAGACCAGCCGGTCGGGCTGTATGACATGCAGGACGTGCTTGGGCTCGTTTAGTTGATAGTGGATGGTTGATAGTTGATAGAAAAAACAAGACACCAAATTCCAATGCGCCCTTTGCTCACCCTTCCCCTACTGCTGGCTATAACCGCCTGCGAGCCGCCCAAGTCCGATTCCCGGAAAACCGAAACTCCCGCCCAAGCGGCGGCCGTAGTTTCGGTCGCGGCTCCCGGCCCGCCGGGGGACATCAAGGCCTCAGTCGTCCGCATCAACTCCACCCAACAGACGTGGAACCCGGGCCAGCCGTGGGAGAAAAACCCGCCGGGCCAGCGCCGCGCCCTCGCCGCCATCGTCGCCCCGCAACGCGTTCTAACCACTTCCGAGCTGGTCGCGGATGCGACTTACCTGGAATTCGAATCACCCGATGGCACTCATTTCGCACAGGCGAAAGTCATCGCCGTGGACTACGAGGCGAACCTCGCGCTGCTAGGTCCCGTCTCGGAGAAGGAAGGAAATGTCTTTTTCGAAAAGACCATCCCGCTGGCCATCACCGCGCCGCCGCACATCGGCCAGGCCCTCGACATCCTGCAAATCGAAGACAACGGACTGGCTTTGCTCACTCCCGGAAATCTCCAGAGCATCGACGTCACTTCCAATTTCCTGCCGGGCCACGGGTTTCTAACGTATCTCGTCAAGGCATCGATGCAGAGCGCGGCGAGCAGTTACTCGCTGCCCGTCCTGCTTGACGGCAAGCTCGCGGGCGTCCTCACCAGTTATAGTTCGAAGGACCAGATCTGCGATGTCGCGTCCACCGACATCGTTTCCCGCTTCGTCAAGGACAGCGCGGCCGGTCCCTACACCGGCTTCCCCAGCCTCGGCATTTCCATCGCCCGCACCGAAGACAGCTCCTTCCGGCAATGGCTCAAGCTCACCGATGACCAAGGCGGACTCTACGTTCACAGCGTCCGCAAAGGCGGTGCCGCTGAGGCCGCCGGCGTGAAAAAGGGCGACGTGCTGCTCGCCATCGACGGCCACACCATCGACCGCCGCGGCTACTATCAGCACCCGAACTACGGCAGCTTGTTCTGGGGTCACCTCATCCGCGGCGGGAAATCCACCGGCGAGTCGATCACCCTCGCGCTGCTCCGCGATGGCCAGCCGCTGGAGCTCAAGGCCACCCTCACCCGCGAGGAAGAAAGTTCCAAATTGATCCCCGGCTACAACTTCGGCAAGGCCCCCAACTTCCTGGTCAAGGGTGGCCTCGTGTTCCAGGAACTGTCGCGGCCGCTGCTGGAGAGTTTCGGGGAAAACTGGCAAAGCCGTGCACCGCTCAATTTCCTCGATGCGATGGAGAATCCGGAGAAATACGAGGACAAGGTGGAGCGCATCATTTTTCTCAGCGGATCGATCCCCACACCCGCCACCGTCGGCTATGAAAGCCTGCGCAACCTCATCGTCCACAAGGTCAACGGCAAGGAAATCAAGAACATGAAAAGCCTGATCGAGGCCTTCAAAGGCAATCCGGGCGAACTCCACTCGATCGAATTCGACGAGGAAAATTTCACGGTCTATCTGGATGACGCTGTCTGCACCGCCGTGGACTCGCAGCTTCTCCAGCGCGGGATTTCCAAGCTCTCCCGCGCGGAGTGAAAAAAACTCAAATTTTGTTGAGGCTCCCCCGCTATTTGTCCCACCCCTCGTGATTGAATGAGGGGGTTATGAACAAGCCCCTCACCGAAATTGTCTTCATCCTCGACCGCTCCGGCTCCATGCAAGCGATGATCGAGCCCGCCATCAGCGGCTTCAACCGCCTGCTCCGCGAGCAGCAACAAGTCCCCGGCCACGCACGCTTCACGCTCGTCTTGTTCGACGACCAATACGAACGGCCCTTCCACTCCTTGCCGATCGAGGAAGTGGTGGAACTCGACACCGGCACCTTCGTCCCGCGTGGCAGCACGGCGTTGCTCGATGCCATCGGCCGGACCATCGATGACCTCGGGAAAACCCTCTCCAACACGCCGGCGGCGGACCGCCCGGCCCAGGTGATCATCGCGATCCTCACCGACGGCGAGGAGAACGCGTCCATCCGTTATACGTGGGAAGATGTGGCGAAACGCATCCGCCATCAGACGGACAACTACCAATGGCAGTTTCTGTTCCTGGGAGCCAACCAGGACGCCATCGCCACTGCGGGCCGGATGAGCATTCACGCTACCAACACCGCGAATTTCGCGATGACCGGGGAATCCTACCAATCCTCCAAAGCCGCCCTCAGCCGCAAGATGAGCGCCGTCCGCCGCCGCAGCCAGGGAGACACCGACGCCAACACGGTCCACGATGCCGAAGCTTCGTTAGACTCCATGCGCGAGGAAGAAGAGCGCAAGGGCAACGAATAATTTCCCCCCGAAAAAGATCCTCGCGTCGCGGAACCTGGTGGATTGCACCCGACCGGACCTCATGACAACGCGGCGCGGGGATTATCTTTCTAGCAGGACAACTAGCAGTTTGCCATTTGCAGCAAGGTTGCGCCAACTGCGGCCCAGTTGTCCCAACCGGGTTCAAGGCATCGCGGCAGCCTGTTTCCACCTCTCACCAGATCCGCCTCAAGCCATAGGCATCCCACTGGTCATCACTGCTGACCACTTCCCAGCCTTCCTCCAGCGCTTGGGCGATCATCAGCCGGTCAAACGGATCACGATGGTGAAGGGGCAGCGTCAACAAGCGCCGCAAGTGAAGGGCCTTGATGGCGAGCAGTTCGATCTCCCCCTGCGCGACCAGGGTTTCCATCAAGAGATCGGGAGCCATTCCCAGTTCAAGCTTTCCCAGACAGACCTTGATGGCCATTTCCCAAAAAACGACGACGCTGACGATCTTCACCGTAGCCGGGTCATTCAAGTGGTGCCTTGCCTTGGCACTCAGTTGTCCACCGTCATCCGTCGCCCAGATCAGCGCGTTGGTATCCAGAATTACCCTCATTTGACGTATTCCTCAAACCCCTCGGGGATCTCATCGAAGTCCGGTGCCATCCACACCTTGCCCTTGAGCATTCCCAGCACGGGCCAGCCCGCCACCGCCGGAGGACGGTTCACTTTCCGCTCCACCGTCCAGCGGACCACCACATCGTCGCTCACCGCGATGGACACCGCCTCTCCCTGAACCACCTCGTCAAGTAGTTCGGACAGATGCGCTTTGGCGTGTTCAACCGATACCGTAATCATGTCCGAAGCTACCTATGATCATTGCTGTCATCAAGTCTGGAGATTCTCCTGGAACGTTGTGATTCTACAGACGCCCCTCCAAGACGAATACGATTACAAACCTGTGCACGTTTGTCGGAACCCTATCGACGAGCCTTGCGAAC
>JANMJJ010000105.1:0-24746 GCA_031371325.1 Akkermansiaceae bacterium
CAGCAAGCCGCCGAATTCCGCTACCGCAATCCCATCCTCGGCAGCCGCGATCTCGTCGTCGCCATTTCCCAATCCGGTGAAACCGCAGATACACTAGCAGCAGTTAGAGAGGCCAATCAAAAAGGCGCGTTCGTGATGAGCCTGTGCAATGTCGTCGGCTCGACCATCGCCCGCGAGACGGGCAGGGGAGTCTATCTGCACGCCGGCCCCGAGATTTCCGTGGCCTCCACCAAGGCCTTCACCTGCCAGGTCGCCGTCCTCCTGATGATGGCCCTCAAGCTCGGCCGCGGCCGCCGGTTCTCGCGCGAGGACGGCATCAAGTTCGCCCGCGAAATCGAGTCGATCCCGGCCCTCGTCGCCAAGGTCACCCTCCAGAGCGAACGCATCGCTACGATCGCCGCCGACTACGCGCAGAACGAACACGCCTTCTTCATCGGCCGCGGCCCGATGTATCCCGTCGCCCTCGAAGGCGCACTCAAACTCAAGGAAATTTCCTACATCCACGCCGAGGGTTACCACGCCGCCGAACTCAAGCACGGGCCGATCGCCCTGTTAGTCAAAGGCACCCCGATCATCGCCCTCGCCGTGGACATCCCCGGCAAGGACAAGACCCTCGGCAACATCGAGGAATGCCGCGCCCGCGGTGCCCGCATCCTCGGCATCGTCACCGAAGGCGACCACGAAACCGCCGGCTGCATGGACGACTTCATCACCGTGCCGCGCTGCCATCCGCTCATCGCCACCATCCCGGCCGTCGTCGCGCTCCAGCTCTTCGCCTACCACGTCGCCCGCCTACGCGGATGCGAGATCGACCAGCCGCGGAATCTGGCGAAAAGCGTGACGGTGGAGTGACGGGAGTCAAACACCGGATCTTGGAATAAACCGCGCAACCATCGGCAGATCGGGTGGTTGTTGGCACCACTCTATTCAAATTATGAAAAACCCCTGGATTCTCCCTGTTGCGACGTTGGTGGTCGGTGCCGCCGGTGGCTATTTTTCTGGAAAAGGTTCGGACTCAGGCGGCCATGCCCCGGCCGTCGAGGAGTCTGCCCAGCGGACCCGTTCGTCGAGCCGGCCCGAGACTTCTTCCGCCGAGCCTGCGAAAAGGAATCGTGCAGGCAGCACGGATCAAATCGCCAGGATGCCCGGCAATTCCAACCGCATCCAAGCACTTCTGGAGTTTTACGCCGGACTTACCCCCGAGCAACTCGCCGAGGAGGCGACCAAGCTGGACAATCTTCCGATGAACGAAAGGATCATGGCTTCGATCCTGTTGTTTGGCCGTTGGTCGGAAGTCGATCCGACGGCGGCGATGGCATTTTCCAACACCATGGGCATGGCGGGTGGCTTCGTGCGTCCGACCATTCTTCAAAGCTGGGCAAGCGTGGATCCAGCGAACGCCGCGAAATACTATCAGGACAATCCGCGCGAGTTCGCGATGATGGGAATGATGGGCGGCGGCCGTGGCGGCCCGATGGGTGGTGGCCAAGGTGGTGCCTCGATCATCGCCAGCGAATGGGCCCGCCAAGACCCCGCTGCCGCCTTGGCGTGGGCGGCTTCCCTGACCACTGATAAGGGCCAGGCCATGAATTCCGTCATCGGCGAAGTTGCGAAAACCGACCCGCGCAAAGCCGCGCAAATGATCGGGCAGATGGATGCCGCAGATCGCGCGGGTGCTTACCGCTCAGTGGCCGCCCAGTATGGCGCACTTGATTTCGTCGATGCCCAAACCTGGATCCGCACGCTTCCTGCGGACGATCAAGCGGCGGCACTGGCCTCGGCCATTGGCGGACTTTCCAACACCGATCCGGCTGCCGCTGCCAAGCAAGTCGCCGCGATGGAAGCGGGAGATGACAAGGACCACCTGATCCCCGACGTGGTGCAGGATCTCGCCCGCAAGGATCCGCAGGCTGCCGCAGAATTTCTCAAGCAGCAGGACAGTGAACGGGCCCAGCGCGATGGCATGCGCGAGTTGATGCCGACCTGGACCAGCCAGAATCCGACGGCCGCACTGGCCTACGCCAAATCATTTCCCCAAGGACAGGTGCGTGACAGCGCCCTCCAGCAGTGGGTGATGAGCAACAACACCGGGGCACCCGCCGATTTGATCAAGGTCGCGGCCACCATCGAAGACCAAGGGGACCGCGACCGCTCGATCGGCATCACCGCGATGCGTTGGATGCGTGAAGATGCTGCGGCCGCGAAAGCCTATGTCGAAACTTCGACCGATCTCTCGGATGAAACCAAGCAGCGCATCACCGAAGGCCGTGGCATGTGGGGCGGCGGACGCAGACAGGGCGGCGGCGGTGGCAATTGAGTCCGGTCCAGCCGATCTTTCCAGCCGTGTTCTTCGTTCGTAGTCCCGGCTTCAGCCGGTCTTGGGCAAAAAAGAAGACCGCCTGAAGGCGGGACTACCTGCGAAGAGGAGGATCCGCTCGTCTCGGTCAGCGCTTCTGATCGAGGACGAGAAACGCGCCGCCCGCGCCGTCATCGTCCGTTAGGCCGTGAGCATCCGGCGAGCCTTGGAGAAATTCTCCGAAGCTCATGAGTTTCTGTTCGCGGATCCATGGCTGGCACCAGTTCCAGAGGTCGGTGAAATTGACGTCTGCCGTTAGGTCCTGGCGGCCGGGGTTTTCATAGATCGCCAGACCATCGAGCCGCTGCTGGAGCAGATAGGCGCGGACGGTGCCGCAGGGCCGGCGGTGATAGAGTTCTTCCGCCGTCGCGCCGTAGTCGATGGTGAGCATGCGGCCGGATTTCCAAGACGGCAGCCACTCCGTGAGATAGCGGTGATAGGAGTCGTGAACCTCGATCCACTGGCCGGTGGGATGACTTGCCAGAAACCCGGAAGAGTCCGGCAGCGGGGCGGGAGGAAGCTGGGATTCATGCGCACGGCGCTGTGCGTCGAAATGGACGGCGAGCTCTTGCCAGCCTGCGGTGGTTTTTTGAAACCGGCGGACCGGGAACGCGTCCACCAGTTCATTGGAAAAGATCACGGCGTGTCCGCCGCACGCGGCGAGAGCATCCAGGGTGCTGGTGTGCCAGGTGGCGCGGTTGCCCAGCAGCTCGCGCTGGCGTCCGGCGAGCGGGGCGGAGGTTTCCACCAGGTGCAGCCGGGTTTTCCATCGGACATGCCAGGGCAGGTGTTTGATGACGCCGGCGGCGAGCCTTCCTTCGCCGGGGCCGATTTCTATCAGGTGATGGCAGCCGGTTTCACGCAGCGCCTTGCAAGCCCAGGCGGCGATGGCCCGGGCGGGGGCGTCCGAGAGCATCGGGGCGGTGGTGAAATCCCCGCGGCGGCCGACGGCGGTGATCCGCCGTGCGTAGTAGCCGTGCTGCGGATCATGCAGGGCACGGGCCATGAATTGCTCGAAGGGGATGGGGGAGTGAACATCGAACATCGAAGGGAAGAGACGCAACTAACAAAAAAACCGTGTTCCTTGGCAGGGACACGGTTTTTGGAAATTTAGAAAACCAGTGGATCAGGCAGTGGCCGCAGCCGCAGTGCGGGCCTTGCGGATCATGCTGTTGACGGTTTCGGAAGGCTTGGCGCCGACGGCGAGCCATTTGTCGGCGATCGCGAGGTCGATCGTGAAATTGGTGCCTTCGAGAAGCGGGTCGTAGGTGCCGAGTTGCTCGATGAAACGCCCGTCGCGACGCTTGCGGCTGTCAACGGCGACGATTTTATAGTAAGGGCGGTCTTTGGTGCCCTTGCGATTGAGACGGATAGATACTGACATATGGTGGAACTCCGGTGAGCTCGCCCTGATTTGGGCGGGCGCGGAAACTGCAAGATCCGCCGCAGAATGCCAAGCAGAATCTTGCGCAATTTCGGGATTCGGCTCAGCCCGGAGTATCGGGACGGGAGATGAGAAGGGAGAATTTTTCCTCAAGTTGTTTGAGAAGTTCCGGATCCTGGATTTTTTGACCGTCCGCCGTGGTGATATAGAGGGTGTCCAGCGCGACGCCTTTCTCGGTGCAAATCCGGGCATGGGCGGTGTTCAAGCCACATTGGTTGATCGTGTTGAAGAGATCGTGGAGCAGGCCGATGCGGTCGAGTCCCTGGATTTCGACGGTGGTGCAAATCGGGTGCAGCACGTTGCTGACGTGGGCGCGGACGGGGATCTTGATGCCGTGGTCCGCGCGGGGCTTGAGAAAATTGACCCTGCGGCGTAGGAATTTTTCCGGCTCGTAACTTTCCGCGACGAGGATGGCCTCGAAGGTTGTTAGAAATCGCTTGCGGGTGGCGGCGTCTGACACCGGCTCGAAGTTGGTGGTGCAGACGCGGAAGATGTTGACGACGATGCCGTCGGTGCGGGTGAACAGGTCGGCGGAGAGAATGTTGATTTGCTCGGACGCCAGCGCGCAGCAGATTTTTTCCAAATGCAAGGGCCGGTCGCGGGTGGCGACGACGATCTCGGTGCAGCCGCTTTCGGTGTGGTCGATCCACTTGATGCAGGAGGCAAAGGGATCGGACGTTTCTGCCTCCCGCTGGAGGAAATGGCGGACGGTGCGGACTTGGGTGACGATGTGGGCGGCTTGCCGGAAGTGGAAGGCTGCGGCCGGCATCCGCTCGAAGTGGTGTTTCACATCCGGGTGGTAATCCTCGCGCATGATGCCGAGCACTTCGTCGCGCAGGGCGAGCCGGTCGGCGTCGAGCTTGCGCGAGTATTTCTCGCGTCCGCCTTCGAGGAAATTGCGGGTGGCGGTGTGGAGTTGCAACATCAGGCTTTCTTTCCAGCCTGTCCAGCCATCGGGCGAGGTGGCGTTGGAATCGGCGAAGGTGAACAGGAACAGCGCGTCGAGATTGGCGGGGGTTTTGACGATTTTGGCGAATTCCCCGATGACCTCGGGATCGTCGAGATTGCGGGTCGTGGCGGTGCGCCAGAAGGTCAGGTGGTTGTCCACTAGGAACATGATGAGCGTGCGCCGGGCACCTTGGATTTGCAGGCGGCTGCACAGCCGCGCGGCGAGCATGGCGGAGCCGTCGGTGTGCTCGCGGACGTTTTCGGCGCGACCGGTGTCGTGGAGGATGACCGCGAGATAGAGCGCGTAGGCGTCCTGGATTTCAAGGAACAGGCGCCGGTAGATTTCCCGGCGCGGGTCGGTCTCGGCGATGAGTTGGTCCAACATTTCGACGCAGCGCAGCGTGTGCTCGTCCGCGGTGTAGCGGTGGAAAAACTCGTGCTGGACGAGGCAATCGAGCGCACCGAACTCCGGCAGATAGTGGCCGAGAAACCCGACGCGGTGCATCTGGCGCAGCACGCCCGCGACATCGCCCTTGCGCTCGAGGATGGCTTGGAACGTCTGGCGGTTGGTTTTGGAATAGCGGAACGGGCGGTCGATGTCCTCCCAGTGCGCCTTCACCAACTTGCGGATCGGCGGGCTCAAGCGCAGGCCGCGGAGCTGGCAATGCTGGAACAGCCGCATCATCCGGCTGGGATCCTCCTTGAAAATTTCCGGATGGGCGGGATAAATCCGTCCTTCCCGGGCGATGAAACCATCGAACTCCTCCCGCTTCTTTTTCCGGAACGTCAGGAACGAACGGATCCCGGTGTCGGCCTGGTTTTCCTCCTCGATCTGGAAACTTTCCATCAACGAGCCGGTGTGCTGATAGATGTTGCGGGTGTGCCGGTAGTAGTCGCGCATGAACGCCTCGGTGCTGCGCAGGATGCTTTTCTGCGGGTAGGCGAAGGCGGTGGCGACCACGCCCTGGAGCTGGAGGGTGAGCTGGTCGGTGGCTTTGTCCGCGTGATAATGCAGCTCGTTGCGGACGCGGTGGAGGAAGTCGTAGGCTTCCTCGAGTTCGCGGTGGGCGGAGGCTGTTAGTAATTTCGCGTCGGCGAGATCCTTGAGATTCTTGCTGCCGCGTTTCACGAGGGCGACCCATTCGATATTCTGATAGTCGCGCATGCCACCGCAGCTTTCCTTCACATTGGGCTCCTGGAGGAAAACGGTGCGGGAGTATTTCTGATGGCGGGTGCGCAGGTCCTTGCGACGGATGTCGAAAAAGGCGGCTTGGCCCTTGCTGATGCACTCCTTGTGGAAGCGGGCTTGGAATTGGGCGAAAAGATCCGCATCGCCGGCGATCAGCCGGGCATCCATCAGCGAGGTTTTGTTTTCCGGATCGAGCTTGGCCTGCTCGATGCATTCCGGGATCGAGCGACAGGCGTGGCCGACTTTGAAACCCATGTCCCATAGCAGATAGAGTACGTCCTGGACCAGTTTCTGAAGCGCCAGGGGAAGCTTGGTGGAAGCCCGCGGCAGGAGGAACAAAATGTCGATGTCCGACCGCGGATTGAGCGTGCTGCGGCCATAGCCACCGGTGGCGACCAACGCGATTGCCGACACCTGGCCTTTGCGGGCATTGAGCGAGGCTTCAAGGAAGGAGCTGATGACGGTATCGATCAGGGCCGCACGGGCGCGGGCGATTTCAAGGCCACCGACACCGGACCGGTGATAGAGCAGAATGCGGTGCTCTTCGATTTTTAAAAACCGCTTGTAATGAGCGATCCGCTCGGCGGGTGAGAGCTGGCCTTCCAACACGGGTTTGAGTGCTTCGCGGGCGTGCTCTTTGAGGTTCGTGAGTGGATTGAGCATGTCAGACTGTTGCAAGGGTGTGCGGTTTTTCAGGAAGGTCAAGCGGAGCGGCCCATGATGCTGCCGATCCGCGCGTAGAGTTCGATTTGGCGGGCCGAGTTTTCGAGCAGATCGGCTGCCAAGTGGACCGCTCCGGGCTCGAACAGGGTGAGCGTGGACGAGCCGCCGAAGGCGAAACAGCCCTTTTCCGCGCCCTTGGCGACCGGCTGCCCCGGCGTGAATGTTTGGCGGATCGTGCCCACGCAGGTCGCGCCGATTTCCAGCAGGAGCACGGTGCCGAAGCGCTCGGTTTGCAGCTCGGTGATCGCCCGTTTGTTCGTCCAGAGGTAGGCGAGGCGCTGGCGCAGCGCGATGGGATTCACGGAAAAAAGCGGCCCCTCGATCAACCGCGTTGCCCCAGGAACGCCCGCCGCCGGGAAATGAAAGCGATGATAGTCCACCGGACACAGCCGCGACAGGATCAACGATCCATCGGCATAGCGGGCCGCGAGCCTCTCGTCACCCAACAGCGCGGGGAGATCGAATTTCTGCCCCTTCACGAACACGCCATCAACGTCGGAGGCCCGCTCGAACCCCAGATGCCGCCCGTCCGCCGGGAACACGACGCTGCTCTCATCCGCATCGACCGGCCGCGCAGCCGGCTTCAGTTTTCGATAGAAAAACTCGTTAAAACTCCGGTAGCTCTCCGGCGCATCCGCGAAATCCGCCGGGTCCAGCCCGTACTCCGCGATGAACGGAGCCACCCGCGAGGCGGACTCCGGCGTGCTCATCCGCCGGCCATACCAAGCGGAGAAAAACGGTCGCTTCACGAACGCGTTCAGCGAGATCGCGCCCAGCGGATTTCCATACGACCAACGCAAGAATCCCTCGCCGTAAACTTGTTCGGTTTCCAGGACGCCGGTGTGCCGGTTGAAATAGCGGATCGCTTCCACGGCGGGCTTGTAGCCGCACATTCCCGCAACCGCAAGAACAGCCCGGCGGCACCCAATACGTCTGCGATGCGTGGACCCGGGCGGCCCGGAGATCGTCCCTCCGTGGCAACAAAAAAGGCGGACCACCATGGTCCGCCCCGCTCTAACATTTGATCCGGTGGCCCCTATGACTTCGCGGATCTGGACCAGCACCCGTGGGAGGTTATCTGGAACCCGGATTTCCAGGATTTGTGAATGGCCCGTATGGATTTCGCATGTAGTCAGCGGGCGGGATCGCTCTCCGGCCAGATTGGCGAATCCCAACCGGCGAGGTCTTGGGGCTTCACGTGCGCGGCGCGTTTGGCTCCCATCCAGCTCGGCCGATAGGGACCGACAAGGCTGATGTCCAGGGTGGGCGTGATTTGCTTGTCCAATCCGGTGGCCCACAAGCAGGCGTTGACCAACATCCGGCGGAAGCCGTCGTTGGTGAGATCGCCCGAGGCGCCGTAGGTGCTGGTGAACACCCGGCCAGCCTTGCCGGAGCTGCCGGTATAGGTGCGCACCCACGCGCCCGGCATCGGCTTTTTGGTGGTGTCGTCGGGCGAGGACGGCTCCATGCCGGTTAGAGGTTGGGCCATCGCGAGGATTTCGCTGCCTGCGATGGGGTTCGCGTTGTAGGCGCCGATTTCCGCCCACATCGACTTCACCCCGGATAGCACCGGGTGGCCGGCTCGATCAGGAACGATGTCGAGCCGGGTGCTCGACTCGTGATTCGGTCCGTAGTGGCCGACCCAAGTTTCGCCGAGGATCTGGCGACCGAAGCCGCCTTTGAAATCCGCGCCCTCGTAGCGGTAGTCGTATTTCACGAACGGACTGTCCTTCGGGATTTGGAACGCGTGGGTGGCGGTGCGCAACCCGAGCACCGGGCCGCCGCGGGCCAGATAGTCGATGATGGGCTGCATTTGATCGGCCGGCGGATTTTGGAAACGGGTGAAAATCACCATCAGGTCCGCGTCCTTCAAGGCCTCGGTTCCGGGGATATTCGGGAAGCCCGGGCGGATCTCTCCGGTGGCGGGATCGAGGCCGAATAGGACCGTGCATTTGAATCCTTGATGCTTCGCCAACATCCGCGCGAGCTGCGGCAGCGTTTCCTCGGATTTGTATTCGGGGTCGCTGGCAATCAGCACGATGCTCTTGCCTTTGCCCGGACCGGCGGTGCCTTCATACACCAGCGGCGCGGCATGCGTTAGACCAGAACACGAGAGAACTGCGGCGGCGGCGAGGAGCGGTAGAGTGGAGAGTTTCATCATCTGGTGAATCAAGGCACTGGTTTGGACAAGGCCTTGATGATCTTGTCGCGGATCGGCTCCTCGATGAGCTTGGCTTCCGCCAGCGAGTAAGCAAGCTGCTTGGCGGAGGCGGTTTCAAGGTCGGATAGGACGCGGCTGTCCGCTTGCGGCGGGCGGATTTCGAGGTTGGCGATGACCTTTTCGATCCCCGGGGACACTGCGGCACTGATGAAGGTGCCGACCACCGGCTTCTTGCCGGCTTCCGGGCCGCTGGGGATGGGTGGCAGCGAGCCAGCCTTCATCGCTTCCAAGGTGTGGAAGTCTGCGGTGTAGCCGAGTTTGAGGAAGTTCTCGTAATTCGCCCGCAGGTTGGTGCGGATGATTTGCTCGCGCAGCGTCGGCTCGGCCGGCTTTTCCTCGCTGAAGAATGTCTTGGTCTCGATGCCCAGAGCGCGGTTGATCGAGGATTCGGGAGGGATCCCGAGCGCGTTGGCCTCGGCGATCAGGGCGACGGCGCGGACCAGCGATTTCTGCGCTTCCTCGGCATAGAACTGTTGGAAATACGAGCTGTCGCTGGAGAGCGACTTGAGATCGGCTAGAATGGCGGACTGGCGCTGCTTCTTTTTGTAAAAACTCACGCAGAACAGGACCACCACCACGGTGACGATGAGGAACAGGGCGCGGCTCAGGATATAGCGGGGACTTGGGGCTTCCATGATTCAGTTAGGTCCAGATGGATTTCGGTTTCTTGGGTTCTTTCGGCGGGGCTTCGAAGGTCCGGCGTTCGCGGCTGTTGAAGATCGCCTCGTCGCGGGTGATGAGGTTCGCTTCGAACAGTTGCGCGATGCTTTGGTCGATGGTGCGGTTGCCTTCCTTGAAGCCGATTTCCATCAGCCCGACGATCTGTTCGAGCTTGCGCTCGCGGATGCAGTTGCGAATCGCGTGATTGGGCCGCAGCACCTCGGAGGCAAGCACCCGGCCCTGACCGTCGGCGCGGGGAATCAGCCGCTGGCAGACGATGCCTTCCAGCGCGCTGGAAAGCTGGGTGATGATCTGCGGTTGCTGGTCGGCGGGAAAGACATCGACGATGCGGTCGATCGTCTGCGGGGCATCGGGCGTGTGCAGGGTGGCGAGGACCAGGTGGCCGGTCTCTGCGGCGGTTAGGGCGATGCGGATGGTGTCGAGATCACGCAGCTCGGAGACGACGATGACGTCCGGATCCTGGCGCAGCGCCTGCCGCAAGGCGCGGGGGAAACTGCGGGTGTCGCTGCCGACTTCGCGCTGTTTGATCAAACAGGAGCGGTGCTCGTGGACGAACTCGATGGGGTCCTCCAGGGTGATGATCACGCCGTTGCGGGTTTCCGCGATGCGCCGAACCATCGAGGCGAGCGTGGTGGATTTCCCCGAGCCGGTGATGCCGGTGACGAGGATCAGGCCGGCGCGCAAATTGCCGAGTTCATGGATCACCGAGTGATGCCCCAGGGTTTCCAGCGCGGGAATGTCCTGGGAAATAAAGCGAAACGCCGCCTCTACATGGCCGCGGGCGATGTGGACGTTGCCCCGGAACCGGCCGACGCCTTCGACCTGTAGCGCGTAGTCGAGCTCCCATTCCTGCTCCAAGGTCGCGCGCTGGGCTTCGGTGAGCGTGTCGAGCACGAGATCGCGGACGGTGTTAGGATCTAGCAGCACCTGGTCGAAGGGGACGATGGCACCGTTCACCCGCGCGCAGGCGGGAGCCCAGGCGCTGAGGTGGAGGTCCGAGCCGCCGAGGGCGATGGTTTGGCGGAGGAATTCGGTGATGTCGCTGGCCATGTCTTGCGAGGGTTATCCGGTGATTCCGCGCATCGCGCGATCAAAATCCTGCGGCCGGGCACACGCGCCGCGGGCGATGTCGGGATCGAGGTAGCCTTGTTGGACGGAGGCGACCAGATACTCCAGCAGCGAGCAGTTCGTCGCCTCGTTGGATTTCAAGAGGTGGTCCTGGAGATCGGTCAGGCGGTTTTCCAAAATCCAGCGGCGGGTGGCCGCCTCGTTCTGCATGTATTCGAGCGCCGGGAACAGCCCGCCGCCGAGACGAGGCAGGAGTTGTTGGGAAACAACGCCGACGAGCTGCGAGGCTAACAGGTTGAGCGCGCCGTCGGTTTCTGCCTTGAGCAGGTGGGAAAAGCGGTCGAGCGTTTCCACCACGCTGGAGCTGTGGAGGGTGGAAATGACGAGGTGGCCGGTTTCCGCGGCATGGAGCGCGGTGACGGCGGTTTCCGCATCGCGGATTTCCCCGAGGAACAGCACGTCCGGGCTTTGCCGCAATGCGGAGCGCAGGCCGGCGGAGAAACTGCTGGAATCCTGGCGGATCTCGCGTTGCGAAAACAGCGAGCGCTCGTTGGTGAAGAGAAACTCGATGGGGTCCTCCAACGTCACGATGTGGCGGGCTAGGTTGCGGTTGATCCAGTCCAGGCACGACGCGACGGTCGTGGATTTCCCCGAGCCGGTCGGGCCGGTGATCAGGATCAGGCCGTAGCGGCGCTGCATCCACGACTCTAGCAGGGGGCCAGGCAGTCCGAGTTCCGCCAGCGGCGGGATGTCGTTGCGGATCGGCCGGAGCACGGCCGCGAGTCGGCCGAGCGTGTGGTAGAGATTCACCCGCAGTCGGCCACCGCCGGGAACCCGCCACGAGATGTCGGCTTCCAAATGCGCCGTCGGCTCGACGCCACAGGATTTCCAAAACTCCTCGACCGCTACGCGCGGGATCGGCCCGGGGTGGAGTACCACCACGTCGCCTTCCTTGCGGATGCGCGGCGGCTCGTCCTCGACCAGGAAAACGTCGGTCGCCGCGTCGGCAAAAGCATCGCGGATGAGTTGGTTGAGGGCGGAATTCATGGGACGTTGGAAACCATTCACATTCCTAAAAGGCGCGGCGCGGCGAGAGAAGCGAAAACGTCAGTTTCCCGGAATTCTCGAAACCCGCAGGCGCTCGGCGGTGACGAGGGCTTGGAATTGCGCGTAGTCGTCCTCGCGGGTGGAAGAGAGCAGGCGGTAGGTGTAGAGCTTCCAATGCCTCATTTCCTCAAGGGCATTGTGCATGCGCAGGGCGATGATCTCAGCGCTGTCAGTGCCGCGGCCGGAGAGGCGTGCGTGGAGTTCTTGCTCGCTGGGTGGCATGACGAACAGGTCCACCAAGGCGCACTGGATGTCGTGGTCCGGGCAGTTGCGAACCTGCTCGGCTCCTTGGACGTCGATGTCCATCACGACGTCCGTCCCGGCTTGGAGATGGGACACAACCTCGGATTTCAACGAGCCGTAGAGGTTGCCGTGGACCACCGCGTGTTCGAGGAAAGCTCCGGCTTCGAGGCGGTGGGAAAAACTTTCCTTGGAGAGGAAATGGTAGTCCTTGCCGTTTTCCTCGCCGGGGCGGGGAGGGCGGGTGGTGCAGGAAATCGAGTAGCGGACCTCGCCGGCGTCGGCCAGTTGCCTGCAAAGCGTGGTTTTTCCCGACCCGGATGGGCCTGAAACAACGAGGAGAATGCCGGTGCGTGCGGACATGGGGGCAGGATGTAGAGACGATTGGCGGAGAGGAATCGAGAAGTTTATTCGGAATTCCGAAACCGTCGGTTGAGTCCGCGATGGAGAGCATCGCGAGGCCGGCGGTCCTTTCAGGAGCGGGAATTTGCAGATTGCTTGAGTGGCTGAAATGGCGGAGATTGGGCAAGATAGACATGCTCCTCCCGGTATTCCAAGATCTGATCAAACCGCAATGGCGCGCGGTGCTTGAGGAACTCAAGCACTCGGGTGGCTTGCCGGTTAGCGACTTGGCGCGGCAAGTGGATGCCAGCTACATGGCGGTGAAGCAACATTGCGAGGATCTGAATAAGTTGGGCTATCTCGACCGGTCGAGGGTTCCGCGGACGGTCGTGGGGCGACCGGAAATTTTCTACAGCCTGAGTGCCAAGGCCGATGCCTTGTTCCCGCAAGCCGGTGTGGATTTCACGCTCGATTTGCTGGATGGACTCAAGTCGCTGCTTGGAGAAAACACGCCGGACAAGCTGTTTTTCCAGCATTTCCAGAAGCAGCAGGAGAAATGGCAGGCGCTGCTTGCCAACGCGCAATCACTCGCGGAAAAGGTGGCCAAGCTGGCCGCTTTGCGGGAAAAGGAAGGCTGCCATGTCCTGTGCAAGAGCGATCCTGAAAACGGCGTGAGCATCGAGGAATTCCACAATCCCCTGCAACGGGTTTTCGAGCGCTATCCCCGGGCCGTCGCCATGGAGCAGCGGATGATCGAGCAATTGCTGGGAGCACGGGTGAACCGGCGTGAGTTCAACGGTGGTCGGAATGGCCAGCCGCGGGTGGTGTTCGAGGTGCCGGGCCATTGACGATGCGGGGAAATCTTGGTGAATGTGCGCCGCACCAATCGCGTCGAAAAAACCAACGGACCCGAAAACCATGAAGATTCCACACCTGATTCCTTTGGCCGCGCTCTTCCTGTTCGCGGCTACCGGCTGCGACAAGCAATCGCCTGATATCGCGAAGAAGATCGCCGAGCTTGAGCAAAAAAACCATGAGGCGGCGGACCGCCAGCGCGCACTCGAACAAGAGCTCGAAGATCAAAAGCTGGCCGCAGAACGGGACTCCATCGAGCGCGAGCGGGCTAGGATCGAGGACGACCGCGCCGAGCTGGAACGCCAACAGGGAGCGGCCGCTGCGGAACAAGACCAGGCACTCCGCGAGCGCGAGGACGCTCTCTCTAACCGCGAGGGCAAGCTGGAACAGTTTCAATCCGCCCTTGAGGAAAAGGAGGATGACCTCCACGAACGCAGCCAACAGCTCAGCGACAAGGATCGCGAATTGGCCGGGCGCGAGGCGTTGTCTTTCGAACAACCCGCGCAAAGCGAACCGGTGGCGGACTATGGCATGTTCTACGATTCGCTGTCCTCATACGGATCGTGGTTCGAGACGCCGGACTATGGCTATGTCTGGCAACCGGTGGTGGTGCGCGACTCCAATTGGCGACCCTATTCGCGCGGCCGCTGGGTGTGCAGCGACCGCGGCTGGACCTGGGTTTCGGAAGAGCCGTTCGGCTGGGCCACCTATCATTACGGGCGCTGGACCTTGCTCCGTGGCCGCGGCTGGATCTGGGTGCCCGGTGCCGAGTGGGCTCCCTGCTGGGTTTCATGGCGGGAAAACGCCAGCCACATCGGCTGGGCTCCGCTTCCTCCCGAGACCCTAGCCTACCGGGGGCACAACTGGGATTCCTCGGTGGACGTCCAGTTCGGCATCGGCGCGCTGTGTTATAATTTCGTGGAATTGCGCTATTTCGGCAGCTCGCTTTACGGCCACTGTTTGCCGGTCTCCGCGAACGGCGGCTATTTCCAACTGACGGCTAACATCACCTATATCCACATCGAAAACCGCCAGGTCATTTGCGGCGGGCCGAAATACAAGAAAGTGTGCGAAGGCGTCGGCAGGCCATTGCCCTTCTATCGGTTGGAGATCGACCAACATCCCCGCCCCAGCCGCGACGCGCTGGGAATGCGCCCGCGCATCAAGGGCGACCACTTGGTGGTGTCCGCCCCTAACATGGATGTCGCTTGGAACGACGGCCTGAAGCCGAAGCGGATCAAGGACCGCATGGATACCGTCACCGTCGAGCGCGACGGCAAACTGGGCAGGGAGATCACCGACCGCTATCGCCAGAGCCGTGAAGAGGGTCGTCAAAAAGCCGAGGCCGCCATCGTCGAACTCGGCGGAGCGGCTCAATTCGACCAACGCCGCGACGAGAAACTGCAGGACAACCGCCACCTAGCCGATGGCAAGGGGCGCAGGGAAGTGACCCGCGACCTCGCGAAAAACCCGGAGCATCCGCCGCGTGACAATCCCGGCGTTCCCGAGCCCGAGCGGATGGCGCGACCCGCTATTCCAGATTCTAAAATCGATCAAGTGCCGGACAAAGTCGTCCGTCAGCCTAACGAAAATCGCCCGCGTGCTGAAGTCGTGGACGACCGGAGAACTCCCGCAGTCAAGGATGCGCCACGTGTCAGCCCGACGGAAGCGGCGAACCCACGGCCGGAGCCGCGTCCCCAACGTCCGGCCAATGACAGCCGTGTTGCCCGGACCAACGAACCGACGAACCAGGTGCAACCTCAACGCGAGCAGCAACGTCAGGCGGACCCGGCCGTGCAGGCACGGAAAGAAGCGGTCGAGCGCAGGCAGCAAGAGCAAGCCCGCGAGGCGCAGCAGGAAGCGATCAAGCGCAAACAGGATGAACAAGCCGGACAGCAGCAATTGCGGATGCAACGTGAAGCGGAGCAAGCCCGCGAAGCCCAAAAAGAAGCCATCAGGCAACAACGCGAGCAACGGCAACAGCAGGAACTGGCCCAACAGCGAGAACAGGAGCGAGCCCAACGCCAGCACCAGGAAGACCAGCAACGGGACATGCAGCGCCAGCAGGAACGTGCCCAACAACGCCAGCAGGAAGATGCCCAACAACACCAGCAGGAGCAATCCCGCCAGCGCCAACAAGACGAGAACCAGCGCCAACAGGAAAATGCCCGCCAGCACCAGCAGGAAGACGCGCGCCAAAAGCAGGAGAAAGACCAAAAAGATCAGGACGATCAGCGCAAGCGAAACCGATGAAGCGGCTGGAGCTTCTGAGCATTTCCGCAGATAACCACCGTGATCCGCTTATTTGATTTCGGTGGCCGTCTTCTTCTCGCCGGTGGCGTGCTCCGCGAGCCATTTTTCGCGGGCTTCTAGGTTCATCTTCAGCGAGATGATTTTATCGCGCTCGGCGGCGGCTTGACCGTATTGGCGGAGGATGGTCCAGAAGTCGGCGGCGATGTCCTTGCGGGAGTCGTCTAGCAGGTCTTTCATTTCGTCGGCGTTGTCCTTGGCGGCCGGATTGGACGCGCTGCTGGTCGTCTGGCTCGCGCTTTGATCCACGGTGCTGCTGCCGGTGGTGGACGGCAGGGCAAGGGTCACGAGTTCCTGGCGGCGGGAGTCGAGCATGGCGTCGATGCGGCCGAGTTCCTGCTCCTGGATCGCACGCTCGGCAGCGGTGAGGTTGCGGTCCTTGAGTAGGCCGGCCGTCGATGCTTTCCGCGATTCGAGCGTGGCGATGGCTTTCCCGAGCGCTTCGCGGATTTCACGCAGGTTTTTCTCGGTGGCGACTCCCTGGCGGCGGTTTTGTTTCCATTCGTCGCTGATCCGGGTGGTCTCGGAATACCAGCCGTTCCGATACTCGATGCCGGCGGACTCGTATTTATCGACGTCCGCGCGGGCCGGCATGGATTTGGCGAGTTCCAGGATCTGATCGACGCGCTTCTGGGTGCGGGCATCGAACTTCTCTAGATCGCCGGTGAGTGCTTGCACGGCTGCGGACTTGTCGCTGCGGAGGCGCTCGAAAATCTCGCGGCGCTTGCCCTGATAGACGGTGATCGCTTTGCGCAGCCCGGCGATCACCTCGCCCTTGAGAGCGTTGATCCGGGTCTTGGACGACTCGGAGTCCTTGAGGTTCGTCAGGGTGTTGACGATGGAGTCGATGCGCTTCTCGTTGCGGTCATCGAGCGAGCGGATGTCGGCAGCGATTTCCTTGAGGCGCTCCTCGCGGGCGGCGATGTGGGCTTTCAAATCCACGACCGATTGGCGGCGGGCATCTAGGTCGATGGGAGCGGCCTCCTGGGCATGAAGCAGTGGCAAAACGAGCAGGGTTATCAGGGCGATACGTTTCATGGTGGCGAGTGATCTATCACCGCGATTGGCACGGGACAATCCCGAATCCGCTCGTTCGTAGCCTAAAGGTGTTGCACTACGAATTCGGGACGACACTCAATGCAAGTGGAGAATCGCGCCGACGGTGGTGAAATAGATCATCATGCCGGAAACATCGACGGTGGAGGCCAGCGACGGTGCGGAAACCACGGCGGGGTCGAGGTTGATCGCGCGGGCGCAGATCGGCAGCAACGCGCCGAGCACCGTGGCCGAGAACACCTGGATGGTTAGAGCGAGGGACACTGCGAGGGCGAGGTGCAGGAAATCGAAATTCGCGCCGGTGCCTTGCTGCATGTTGGGCAGGATGAAGCTGATGAATGCGGCCATCGTGACGCCGAGCGTGAGTCCCAGGCAGAGGCCGGTGCGGGCTTCTTTCCAGGCGATGCGCATGGCGTTGCCGGCACTCATTTCCCCGAGTGCCATGGCCCGGATCACCATGGTGGCGGCTTGTCCGCCGGAGTTGCCGCCAGCGGCGACCACCATCGGCAGGAACAACGCGAGGACGAAGGCTTTTTCCAACACCTCGCTGAAGCGATACATCACATAGCCCGAGCCGATCGAGACGAAGGCCAGGCCGACGAGCCACGACACTCGACGTTGGTATTGCAGGGTGACGCTGGTATTCAGGTAGGACACTTCGGATTGCTCGCCGGCGATACCCGAGAGTTTTTCGATGTCCTCGGTGGACTCTTCCTGGAGGATTTCCAGCGCGTCATCGTAAGTTAGGACGCCGAGGAGGTGGTGGAATTCATCGACCACGGGCAAGACGATGAGGTCGTATTTCGAAAGCGTGCGGGCGGCTTCTTCCTGGTCGGCGGAGGCGAGAATACACTCGTCCGAATCTTCCATGATGTCGTGGATCGGCGTGTCCCAGGTGCTGAAGGCAAGGTCGCGCAAGCGGACTTTCCCGACGAGGCGTCCCTGCTCATCGACCACGAAAATGCGGGCCAGCGTTTCCGCGTCGTCCTTGTCGCGGCGGAGCACCGTGATGGCTTGCTTCACCGTCATGTCGGCGGTGATCCGGCCGACGTGGGTGGTCATCCGGCCACCGGCGGTGTCTTCCTCGTATTTGAGCAGATTGCGGGTGAGCTCCTTGTCGCGCGGTCCTAACAAGCTGAAAAACCGCACCTGCGCTTCCTCGCTGACGACCTGGAAAACGTCCACCCGGTCGTCGTCCGAAAGATTTCCTAACAACACCCGGAGCTGGGCCGGCTTGAAGTGATCGAGCGCGCCCTCGATGAGCGGGTAGGGGAGCTCGGCGACGAGATCGGTGGCCAGTTCCGGGCCGATGGTCTTGAGGAGGAGGTCGCGTTTCTCGTCGTCGAGATTCTCGTAAAGGTGGGCCAGGTCCGCGTAGTGGATGTCGTGGGCGGCGGCAAGCAATGCCGAGCAGTCGGACGCTTCCAGCGCCCGCAGCATTTCACTCATGGGATTGTCGTTCAGCTCGTCGGCCACGCGCGGAGAGTGCGCGGCGGGCTGCAAGCGGGCAAGGAAAACGAGGTGGCCAATTGCTCGCCTTGGCCGCGATCGCCGACCTTCAAGCCACAGCCATCTCAGAACGGGCTTTCGTCGTCGTCGAAGTCGCTATCGCTGCGGAGATCGGCGGCGGAGGGTTCGTTGCTGGCGGCGACCGGGCTTTGGCGGCGCGAGGGTTCGCCGCTGCTTTTACCGGGATCTTGTGGCGAGCCGTCGGCGGCTTGGATTTTCCAACAGGCCAAGTTGACGAAATACTTGCCGTTGTATTCGTTGCCGCGGATGTCGAAGCTGACTTGGACGTCCTGGCCGAGCTCGAATGGATCCAACAGCGGGCACTTGTCCTTCACCACCTCGAACTTGAGATCCTGCGGGTATTTGTCGTGCGCGGTGGTCACCACGAACTCCCGCTTGGTGAAGCCACTCGGAAAGCTTTGGGTGGTCCCGATCCATTTCATTTTGCCTGCGGTCTCGTACATGGCGCGAGTGTTTCAAACCGTGCGGCGATGTCAAACCTGCTAGCGCGTTCCCGCGAGTTTCTTGCTAGCCGTTGGCCGGTTCGCCGGTGAAATCGGCATGGTTCGGTGCTTCGGGCGATGCGCCTTGGCCCGCAAAAAAAACCGCGCTGACGTTCGTTCTGGCCGTACATCATCCACCGCTCTAGGCTCCGGCCATGGACGCCTTGATTCACCACCTTGAGGAAAAACAGGAACTCTCATCGCGCGAAGTGGAGGTGGCCGTGGCGCTGCTGTTGGACCCCGCCGCTGCGGACGCGAAAAAGGAACGCCTGCTCGAAGCACTCGCCCTCAAAGGCGAGACGCCCGCCGAGATCGCCGGCTTCGTCGAGGCATTTCTCGAACAAGCCGTCGATCCGCATCTCGGGCTGCTCGAACTGGAAGGCCCCACGCTCGATGTCTGCGGCACCGGCGGCGACCAGCTCGATCTGTTCAACGTCTCCACCACCGCGATGTTCATCGCCGCCGCCGCCGGAGCGGTCGTCGTGAAACACGGCAACCGCGGCATCACCTCGAAAAGCGGCGGTGCCGACGTGCTCGAAGCGTTGGGGGTGCGCATCGACTTGTCCGCCGACGAGTTCCGCGCCTGCGTCGAGTGCGCGGGGATCGGCTTCATGTTCGCGCCGATCTATCATCCCGCGTTCAAGTCCGTCGTCGCCGTTAGGAAATCGCTCGCCGCCCGGGGCGTTAGGACCATTTTCAACCTGATCGGCCCGCTGCTCAATCCCGCCCGGCCGGAATGCCAGCTCGTCGGGGTTTTCAGCCGGGATCTGTGTCCCGCGTTCGCGGAAATCTTGGAACGCCTCGGCCGCGAGAGTGCGTGGGTGGTCCACGGCACCACCGGCGACGGGCGCTCGGTCGATGAAGTCAGCCTGATGGGCTCGACCCGGATTTGCAAAGCCGGCTCGTTCCAGGATCAGGCGGACGAGGAAGTCCGCCCGCGCGATTTCGGCCTCAAGCATGCCGAGGTCGAGGAACTCCAGGGCGGCGATGCCAAGGCCAACGCCAGCATCCTCGAAGCCATCCTCGCGGGCCGGGAAACCGGACCGAAGCGCGACATGGTGCTGATGAATTCCGGGGCCGCCCTCGCCTGCGCCGGCCTCGCCGACGACATGGGCGACGGCATCGAGATTTCCCGCGAGATGATCGCCTGCGGAGCCGCGCTGGAAAAACTGCGGCTGCTGCAAAAGGCCTCGCAAGGGTGATCCAAGGAGCGGCGGTATCCGACCGCCGTGCCCATGGAAAGCCAATGAAATGAGGTGAATCCGCGATCCATTGTCCTCGCATGGCTTGGGCGGATCGAAGTTCGCCCCTCCTGGTTTTTCGAATCGCCAACCGGATGGAGTTTCGGGACATTAGCCTTCACACCTATGAACATCGTCTTCCGCCTGAATTACCACACCGTTCCCGGCCAGTCGCTTTGGTTGAAATACTCGACCGTGCTGGATGAAAGTGGTGTCCGTTTCGACCAGATCGTGCCGCTGCGTTGGCTCAATGACGGGCAATGGGAAGCCCGCGTCCATATCCGCGGGGCGGGTTGCTTCCGCATCGAATACAACTATCAGCTTCGGCAAACCAACGGCGTCGAGCTCGACGAATGGCACGCGCCGAGGATCGCGGTGGTCGATCTATCAGCGAACGATGCCTTGTTGCTGCTCGATTCCTGGTGTTCAGCCGGCACTGCGGACTATGCTTTTGAAACCAATGCCTTCCTTGCGGTGTTGCCCGCCCGCGGGCCGTTCGAAGAACTATCAACTCTGGAGCAAGCCAACCATTCATTCCAACTCCGGATGGCGGCGGTGCCCGCAGGCCAGGTGCCCTGCCTGCTGGGAAGTGTCAGCGAACTCGGCAACTGGGGATGGTTTTCCGCGCTTCCGCTTCAGGAAACCGCTGCCAACGTCTGGCAAAGAAATCTCTATCTGCCCGCGGATTGGAACATCGAATACAAGTATGGCCTTTTCGACCTCAAGTTGAAATGTGTGGTGAGCGTGGAGCTCGGTGAAAACCGGAAGATCGCCTCACGCGCCCTTGCTTCCCGCCAATGGACCAAAGTGGAAGATGAATGTTATCGCAGGGACACCGGCGGGCTCTATCGCGCGGCGGGTGTGGCGATGCCGGTCTTCTCGCTGCGCGGTGAGAAGAGCCTCGGCGTCGGCGAGTTCGCCGATCTCAAGCCGTTCGCCGATTGGGCAAAGGGCGTCGGATTGAAGTTGATCCAAATCCTGCCGATCAATGACACCACCTCGTCGCACGACTGGACGGACTCCTATCCGTATTCGGCGATCAGCGTCTTCGCGCTGCATCCGCTCTATCTGCGGATCGATGATTTGAGTTACGCCATGCCTACAAGTTTCAAGCAGAAGTTGGACGCGGCGCGGATTCAATTCAACGCGCTGGCGCAAGTGGACTACGAAGCGGTGATGCGGGTGAAAACCAAACTCACCCGCCAGATTTTCAACAAGCACCGCAGCTCGATCATTGCCAGTGCTACCTTCAAGGAGTTCCTAGCAAACACCGGTGAGTGGGTGATTCCTTATGCCGTGTTCTGCGTGAAACGCGATCATTACGGCACCGCCGATTTCTCGCAGTGGGAAGAATGGGCGACCTTCGAGCGGGCACAGGTCGATGAACTAACATCGCCAGATCACCCCGGATGGCCGGAGATTGCCTATCATATCTGGCTGCAATGTGAGTTGGACCTACAACTCGCCGCCGCAGTCGGCCATTTGCATCACCAAGGGCTCGCATTCAAGGGCGACTTGCCGATCGGCATCGACCGCCAGTCGGTGGATGCGTGGTCCGCGCCGCATTTGTTCAAGATCGACGCGCAGGCCGGCGCGCCGCCGGATGCATTCGCGGTCAAAGGCCAGAACTGGGGATTCCCAACCTATAACTGGGAAGCCATGAGGCTGGATGACTATGCTTGGTGGCGTTCGCGGTTCGCGCAGTTGAGTCATTACTTCGATGCCTATCGGATTGATCATATCCTCGGGTTTTTCCGGATCTGGCAAGTGCCGTATGATCAGGTCGAGGGAATTATGGGGCACTTCGATCCGGCGATGCCGATCCATATCGACGAGATCCGCGAGCGGGGCATCGAGTTCGACTACAACCGCTACTGCCGCCCATATATCCGCTGGTACATGTTGAAAGAGCGGTTCGGCGACGCGGCGGATTATGTGAAAGGCAATTTCCTCCATGATTCCGGCGACGGCTATTTCCACCTCAGCGAAAAAGTCCTCACCCAGCGCCGGATTGTCGATTATTTCACGGAACACCCGCACGACGACCTCATTCGGGATGGCTTGTTGGATTGTGCGAGCGAGGTGTTGTTCTTCGAAGTGCCTGGATCAAATGGCACGCTGTTCCATCCTCGCTGTTCGATGCAGGCGACCGGTTCCTATCGCGATCTCGACCCGGCCACGCGGTGGCGCGTCGAGGATCTCTACAACGATTATTTTTACCGGCGTCAGGAAGATGCCTGGCAGGCCCGCGGCTATGAAGTCCTGCCAGCCATGCGTCATGCCAGCCCCATGTTGCTCTGCGGTGAGGATCTCGGGATGGTGCCCGCCTGCGTGCCGGGAGTGCTCAACGAACTCGGCATCCTGTCGTTAGAAATTCAGCGCATGCCCAAGACCCACGAAGTCGAGTTCTTCAATCCGCAGGATGCGCCTTACATGAGTGTGGTGAGCTCCTCCACCCACGACATGCCGACCTTGCGGGCGTGGTGGAAAGAAGACTCCGTCACGACTGCTAGATTTTTCTGGCAGACGTTCGGCATCGGATCACCCGCAGCGGAACTCTCGGGGGAAGCCGCCAGCAGGATCATCTGGCAGCATCTCCAGTCCCCGGCGATGTGGGCGATCTTTCCGCTCCAAGACTTGCTCGCGATGGACGAAACGCTCCGCAACCCGGACCCGGAGGCCGAGCGGATCAATGTGCCGGCGATCATGCCGTTCTATTGGCGCTACCGGATGCACCTCGGACTCGATGAACTCGCTGCTGCTGATGGCTTCAACCGCAAGCTCGCCCGCGTCATCCAGGCATCCGGCCGTTGAACCGCCGTCAACCCGAATTTTCCAAGTCGATAGAAAGGAGTTGCGCCTAAAATGAGGGCGGGTAAGATTTTACCACCATGACAACCGTTCTCTCACAAAAAGGTCAGATTGTCCTGCCCAGCGCCGTGCGGGAGCAAATGCAGCTTGAGCCGGGGCAGGATTTTGAAGTCTTCATTGACGATGAAGACACCATCACCCTCCGCCGGATCAACCGCCCCCCCAATCACGGCTTGGTGGATCATCTCCTCGCCTGTCCTTACCAATTCGAGATTCCTCCACGGGCCAAAGACTCTACCCGGGCCATTTCCCTGTGAGCTACCTCGTCGATACCAATGTCTTCAGCGAACTCGCCAAGACCAAACCGGATGCCCAAGTCGTCGCGTGGCTGCGCGACCACGAGCCGGATCTTTACTTGAGCACCATCACCATCGGCGAGCTCCGCCGTGGCATCGAGAGCCTGCCTGCCGGAAAGCGAAAAACAGCCCTCCAATCCTGGTTCACCGGTCTCTGCAAGCGCATGGAAGGCCGCATTCTCAGTTTCAACACCAGCACCGCCCACGTTTGGGGCCAACTGGTGGCTGCATGGGACAAAAAGGGCACGACCGTCCCTTCAGTCGATAGTCAACTCGCCGCTACCGCCCATCGCCACAACTTGACGATGGTGACGCGGAATGTCTCAGATTTTCAGAATACGGGGGTGAAACTCTTCGATCCCTTTGCGCCCTAGCAGATGCCTACCGGATGCACCTCGGCCTCGATCAACTCGCCGTGGCCGAGGGCTTCAACCGCAAGCTCGCCCGCCTGATTCAGGCGGCAGGCCGCTAATCCAACCAGTTAGGCGAATTTTCCACGACGATGCCTTGACCCCGCGCGGGGTGGGGGACTAGGGTCCGCCCGATTCTCCGTGTGAGCGCACGATTCCCCGCCATCATGAACATTCGCGAATACCAAGCCAAAGAGCTTTTCGACCGCTTCCAAGTCCCCAGCCCGCGCGGTGCCGTCGCCAGCACTCCCGCCGAAGCGGAAGCTGCGGCCCGCGAATTCAGCGGCGCGAAACTCGTGATCAAGGCGCAAGTCCACGCCGGTGGCCGCGGAAAAGGTCATTTCACCAATGGTTTCAAAGGTGGCGTCCACCTCATCGAGTCGCCTGAGCAAGCCGCCGAGTTCGCCGGGAAAATGCTCAACCAAACCCTCGTCACCATCCAAACCGGCGAAGCGGGCAAGCTCGTTAGCAAGGTGATGGTCGCCGAAGCCGTCGATATTTCCCACGAATACTACCTCGCGATCCTGATGGACCGCGCGACCTGCCGCCCGGTCATCGTCGTTTCCACCGAAGGCGGCATGAGCATCGAGGATGTCGCGCACAACACCCCGGAAAAAATCGTCCGCCAGTTCATCCACCCGCTGCTAGGTCTTCAGGCCTATGAAGTCCGCAAGCTAACAGCCGCGCTCGGCCTCACCGGCGACATCGCCAAGCAGTTCGCCAAGCTGTTAGGAAATCTCTACAAGCTCTTCGTTTCCTGCGATTGCTCGATGCTCGAAATCAACCCGCTCGTCACCACTCCCGACGGCCGGGTGTTGGCGCTCGACGCCAAGTTCGGTTTCGACGACAACGCCCTCTTCCGCCACCCGGACATCGTCGCGATGCGTGACAAATCCGAAGAGGATCCGCGCGAAGTCGCCGCTTCCGAGTATGATCTCAACTATATCGGTCTCGATGGAAACATCGCCTGCCTCGTCAACGGTGCCGGACTCGCGATGGCCACCATGGACATTATCAAACACTATGGTGGTGATCCCGCGAACTTCCTCGACGTGGGCGGCGGCGCATCCAAAGAACAGGTGACCGCCGCGTTTAAAATCATCCTCGGTGATCCGAACGTGAAGGGCATCCTCATCAACATCTTCGGCGGTATCATGGACTGCAACATCATCGCCGAAGGCGTGATCGCCGCCGCCAAGGAAACCGGCCTGCCGA
Source organism: Akkermansiaceae bacterium (assembly GCA_031371325.1). Taxonomy (GTDB): domain Bacteria; phylum Verrucomicrobiota; class Verrucomicrobiia; order Verrucomicrobiales; family Akkermansiaceae; genus Luteolibacter. Next base: position 24,586 of record JANMJJ010000105.1, read on the forward strand.
TCCCACTCGTCGTCCGCCTCGAAGGCAACAACGTCGAGAAAGGCAAAGCCACCCTCGCCGCCTCCGGCCTCAACATCGTCGCCGCCGATGACATGGCCGACGGTGCCAAGAAGATCGTCGCCGCGGTCGCCTGAAAACTTCAAACTGAAATCTAGCAACTT
>JANMJJ010000142.1:0-11163 GCA_031371325.1 Akkermansiaceae bacterium
GATAAGCTTCAACGAGTTGCAGTAACGGCGTGCCCTTGATTTGTTTGGTGCGGAAAAACACGCCCGAAAGATGACAGGGAAAGTCGGAGCGTGGCAAGATTTATATTTTAGCGTTAGGCACTACAAAACGACTTTTTCTGGCAATTATCAACAAGTTATGACTTTTTTGACCTGGAATCAGCCCGATTCAAGCCAAAAAACAGTGATTTTTGTTAGGCTTTGAGAAACTTGGGCTAAGGTCGGTTGTAGAATGTTTCAGCGCCTGTTTGTAGCTCGCTGGACAGCCGTCCCCCTTTGCTGGTCGGATCTCAGCCATTCATCACACCGGCTGTCTAGCCCCCGCATAGGTTACCGATCACGGTTGCATGGCGCGGACGTAGCGGTAGAACTTTTGGCTCGCACTCGCGGGTTCCAAGCGAACGATGGGAGATTCGAGACACTGGACGAATCCCGCTGGATCATCCATAAAAGGTCCCCTGAGGTCGGTGGTGGTCTGCAGTTTGTAATAAAAGCCGCGCACGGATTCGCACCGCAGCTCGAATTGGAAGGGATCGACTCTACGAATGGCCACTTGGTATGGAGCTTGCGCAATGGAGCCGTCGAAATACTGCTTCGCGAGGGCCCATGCGCCTTTGCCACATTGCGACCCCACGACTCGCCCGGTTAGATCATCCATGGAGACATGGATCCCTCCCCACAGCCGGGAAAGGCCGGCCTGGTCAGCGGCATCATAGTAGGTGGCCCACTGCAATTGAAGCGTCTGTGACGGGCCGTTCTCGAAGGTCAATGAGCTGCCGGCGGATACCGTATGCGTGGCCATCCCCCCGGGGAAGAATGCGGAACCTGTGAATGCATTCATCACTTCCGCCGCTGACCGGCTGAACGCACTGTGCCCGGAGATGTAGCCGGGAAATGCCGGAGTGACGAACGTCTTTTTTTGAAACGGCACCCAACCGGCAGATGAGATCCATCGGACGCCGCTGTGCTGGTTGACGGGGTCGGCAGGCTGCCCGGGCCAGGCGAGAATGGCCGCCTGGCCGATGGGAAGACCCGCATGGCGCTTCCCGGGAAGCGATGAAGTAAAGGTGACAATCTCAATCAGATTCGGGACCAGCGGCAGACCGGACGGGTCGTAGTAAGGCTTGAGCGGATCCGAGGACTGGCCAAGTTGCCCCATGTAGCGGATGGCCGACATGGGACGCCAACCGTCGTAATAACGCTTCAGTGACCATGCTGCACAGGCAGCGTCGTGAACTGCCGAGTTAAGAGCAAAGTATAGCTTCACGTCCCATTCGAGGTCATCCAGCACAGGGCCGGTCCCGCCGATCCGCTTCACCAACGAAGGATGATCGCTCACAGCGTTTGCGAGGACGTTCCAATGCCCGGGGGGAGTCTCCGAATTGGGACCGTCGGCCCAAAACTCGGCCAGAACGCGGGCGAAATCGCCGCGCCTCACCACATTTGGCAAATACGGGGACCCTGTTGCCGGATTCAACGAATGGCCGATGCCATCGTTCGTCCCGAGGTCGTTGTTTCCAAAGTCGCCGGGGCTGATGTCAATAAAGACACCATCGTCCGGGGTTAGTTCACTGCTGCGCCGGATGACCTCGACAACACCGTTGCGAAATTCAGCGTCACCCGCGCCGTTGAGCTGCGGAGGCGGGCCTGGATCGATCCAGGGAACATTGCTCGATGTCCGGCTAAGAGCGAACGGACGCACCCCAAGCCACTGCGCGCCGAGAAAACTCTGGTAGGAGCCGACCGGGTTTCCGTTCTGATCGAGTGCGCTCGCAATCACCAAGGGCTGCCAGCGATTCACCTTGACGACATTTGTGCCGCTGAATCCGGTCGCCATGTGGGGATTCACCGAAACATAACCACCCTGATTGGTCGGATAATCGGCGTAGCTCTGAAGCTGTCTGGCACCATCATTGATGAACCATGCCGAGACGGCTGCTGCGACGGAATTCCCGACGCCTGCTGGAGTCGAAGGATCCGTGGAGGAGTTCCCCGGACTGTAGCCGAGGGCAGTCAGTTGCGCATCGAGCGCAGCGAGCGTCGTGCTCGCATTCAGGGAAAGGGCGAAGCGCTCTCTCAGCATGCGATAGGCGGCGTAACTGATGGCCTCGCGCCGCGCCGCTACTATATCAGGCGCAGTGTGTTTGCCACGATAGGCGAATCCAACCGCGACATTGTCGTAAGCTGTCCAAGCATCATAAATTGCAGCCGAAACACTAAACAGGTTTCTCGCGTGCACAGGCGGATGCGGTTTGTCCACCCGGATGGCTGCAAGCATCTGCTCGTTCCAGACTCGTGCGATGCTTGGAGTCGCCAAGCTATCGCTAAGAAGAATGACGAAACACCCCAGTGCAACCCTACCAAACGCGAAAAACTTTCGGAAAACCGGGGGCGATTTCATTCACTATTACGGTCTCGATCACTATGCTTTGTCCAGAATGATTTCCTGTCCGAATCGACGGTCAAACGGTTCTGGTCCTGTCGCCGGATTGCCGCGCCCCGGCAGCGGACAAACCGACGGTGCTGTTGATGATCGACCGCAACGAGCTGGAAGACCAGATGCTGAAAAATCTAACTGCGCTGGGGATTGGAAATCTGGAACACGCGGGCAGCATCCGGCGGCTGAACGAGCTGCTGAAGAGCGATTACCGCGGCATCATCGTGACGATGATCCACGAGTTCCGCGACATGCCGGCGAACCTGAACCTGCGGAAGAACATCTAGGTGCTCATCGACGAGGCGCACCGGACGACCGGCGGGGATCTCGGAAACTCCTGATGGCCGGACTTCTGATCGCGACGTTCATCGGTTTCACCGGCACGCCGGTGGACAAGACAGCCTTCGGCAAGGGGACCTTCAAGACCTTCGGCGGCGAGGACGACCAGGGCTATCTGCACAAGTATTCCATTGCGGACAGCATCGCCGACGGGACCACGCTGCCGCTCTACTATCAGCTCGCGCCAAACGAGATGCTGGTGCCGCACGAGATACTGGATAAGGAATTCCTCTCTCTGGCGGAAGCCGAGGGCGTGGCGGACATCGAGGAGCTGAACAAGATCCTGGAGCGGGCGGTGAACCTGAAAAATTTCCTCAAGGGGGAAGAAGCGCATCCAGCAGGTGGCGGAGTTCGTGGCGAAGCACTACAAGGAGAACGTGGAGCCGCTGGGCTACAAGGCGTTCCTGGTAGGCGTGGATCGCGAAGCCTGCGCGCACTACAAGCACGCGCTCGATCAATTCCTGGCGCCTGAGTATTCGGAGGTCGTTTACACCGGCAGCAACAATGACTCGAAGCTGCTCAAGGAATTCCACCTCGATCCGAAGCGGGAACGGCAGATTCGCAAAAGCTTCGGCAAGCTGGACCAGATGCCGAAGATCCTGATCGTGACGGAGAAGCTGCTAACGGGCTACGACGCGCCGGTGCTCTACGCGATGTATCTGGACAAGCCGATGCGCGACCACACGCTGCTGCAAGCCATCGCCCGGGTGAACCGGCCCTACGAAAACGAATCGCAGGAGATGGTGAAACCGCACGGCTTCGTGCTCGATTTTGTGGGCATTTTCGACAAGTTGGAAAAGGCGTTGGCCTTCGACAGCGCGGAGATCAACGCGATCGTGAAGGACATCGGCCTGTTGAAAGCGCTGTTCAAGGCGAAGATACAGGACAAGGTGCCGGGTTGGCTGAATTTGTTAGTTCATGATTTCGATGACCGCGATGTCAACGGACTGATTGAGCACTTCCGCGACAAGGAACGGCGGAAGGAATTTTTCAAGGAGTATAAGGAAATCGAAATACTCTATGAGATCATTTCACCGGATGCGTATCTGCGGCCATTCATCGAGGATTACATAACCGTCAGCAAGATCTACCTCGTGGTGCGCAAGGCCTACACCAAGCGGGTGTATGTGGACCGGGACTTCCAGCGGAAGACGAATGAGCTTGTGCGGAACCATGTGGGCGTGAACCTGAAGGAACCGGAGCCGACCTTGGCTCTCATCGACAATGTAACGTTAGAAGTGATTGCAGCGAGAGCCGATGGAAAGGCGACCAAGGTCATCAACTTGGTGAAGGCGATTGAAAAATCCGCTGAGGAGCAGAGTGATGATCCGTTCCTGGTGGCGATGGCGGAACGGGCGAAAGCGGTGCAGGAAGCTTTCGAGGACCGGCAGAGTTCGACGGAGAAAGCGCTGGCGGATCTAACTGCGGAGATCGAGAAGAATTCGCAGCGGAAAAAGGAACAGGCGGAGAAGGGGCTGGATGGGCTGAGCTACTTCGTGTTGTGCAAACTAACGGATGACGGGATCGCGAATGCAGAGAAAGTCAGCGCGAAGATCCGCGAGGCTTTCGGCAAGCATCCGGGGTGGAAGGATGGTGAAGCGGAGTTGCGCGAGCTGCGGAAGCAGGTGACGTTTGCGGTGTGCTCGGAGGAGGATGATTTGGACAAGGTGGCGGTGACGGTGGAGTCGCTGTTTGGGCTGTTGGAGAAAGCGTTTCGGAAATGATGGCGGCAGAGGAAAGAAAAGACGGGGCGAGACGCCCCGGCAACGGTCTGGAGCGAGACGCTCCAGCCACTTTCCTAGCGGATCGCTGGCGTGACCGGGAGGAGTTCAAGGCGCGGGTGCTGGAATGGGCGCGGAAGCTGGAGGTGGACGCGAGGTCGATTTACATCCGGCCGATGCGGCGCAAGTGGGCTTCATGTTCGACGGGTGGGACGCTGAGTTTTAATGATGAGCTTCTGGATATTCCGAAAGAACTGGGCGACTACGTGATCGTCCACGAGTTGCTGCATTTTTCGGTGCCGAATCATGGCAAGCTGTGGAAAAGCCTGATGCGCGCGCATCTGGGGGATTTCGAGAAGATGGAGGAACGGCTGAAATCATACTGCTGAAACGCAACGAAACCCATTCAACCGCTGCACTGCCACGGCAACCCAATCTCGGCAATGGTGCTGCACGCTTGATGCGAAGTTTTCCTATAAGCCCAGATGGTATATCCTTCGCTCTCGACTCATTCGGCGAAGTTCGTCAGGCTTCCGCTCCCCATGTCATCACCCTCATCCCACCCGAACGACCCCCTGCACGGAGTCACCTTGGAAACGGTCTTGCGTGCGGTGGTGGAGCGCCATGGCTGGGAACGGATGGCGGACCAGATCCCGATCCGTTGTTTCATGTTCGAGCCGACGATCACTTCCAGCCTGACGTTCCTGCGCAAGAACCCGTGGGCGCGCAAGAAACTGGAGGACTGGTATGTCTATGATGTGATCCGCGATCGCTCGACGTCGTGAAATTTTGGATCATTCTTCCGGCAGAGTGAGCCGGCTTTTATCTTTCGCCCGCATCCATCACGCGCCGATCGGATGCCAGGTGGTCTTGGATTCTAGGTGATCGCGGATTTCGTAAAGCCCTTGGGCATTTTCCGAATACCAATCGGTGGGGTTCTCCGCTGCGATCAGCTTGAGCCGCTTGACGCTGTCTGCCGCGCCTGTTTGCAGGGTTTTGCGGTCCTCCAGATTCGCGACTGCGGCAAGCCCGCGCAGATGCGCGTGGGTGGCGAAGGTCGGGATCAGCTCCTCGTGCCGGCCGGTTAGAAGGTTGGCGACCCCGCCGGGCAGGTCGCTGGTGGCGAGCAGTTCGCCTAGCAGGATGGATGGATAGGGGTGGGTGGTGGAGGCCAGCGCGACCACCGTGTTGCCGCTGGTGATGGCGGGCATGACCAGCGACAGCAGTCCTAACAGCGGAGCCTCGTCCGGCGCGACGATGCCGATGATGCCCATCGGCTCGTTGACGGTGAAATTGAAATGCGGCGAGGAGACCGGGTTCACGCTGCCAAGCAGGGCCTGGTATTTGTCGGTCCAGCCGGCGTAGTGGACGATGCGCTCGATGCTGGCGGCGACCTCGCGGTCGGCGTCCTTCTTGGAAATGCCGGTGAGGGAAATGGCGGCGGACATTTCAACGGCACGCGCTTCCAACATTTCGGCGAGCCGATAGAGAATCTGGCCGCGGTTGTAGGCGCTGCGGGCGACCCAACCGGGTCCGGCCTTGGCGGCGGCTTCCACGGCATTGCGCAGATCCTTGCGGGTACACTGCGGGATGTTCGCGAAGAATGCGCCGGTGGCATCGCTCAGCGGGGCGACGCGGCCGCTTTCAGAACGGATGAACGCTCCGCCGACGTAGCACTTGGGAGTTTTGGTGATGGGAAGGCGGGGCATCGGGAATGTTTCAGCGCTTGAAGCGGGCCTCGTATTACCGGTGGAGATCCGCATGACGGCCTTCCAATTCTCCGATGGTCAAGGTTTCCAATGCTTCGCAGGGACTCACCGTAAGATCGAGAAATTCCTGCAAGGCTTGAATCCGCCCCACCCAGAGTCCTTTTGAAATTCCTTGGGAGATTCCTTCCAACCGCCCTTCGGCCTTGAGTTGTTCTGCGACGGACATGGCGTTCTTTTCGAGTTCGGGGGTTGGTCGAGAGGCTATGGTAAATCTTCTTCGCGTCAAGATACTGTCGGTGTGTATGGCTAGAATTCGGACAGCGGGGATGGGACCAATGACTAGGCGGGGAACGTTTGGGAGTGGAACGATGCCGTGATTGGTTCGCCGCGCGGGCTGCGGGGCGGTGCGTGGCTCAACAATGCATCCTTCCTGCCCGCGTCTTGCCGCGGCAGCTTCGACCGCAGGTTCGAGGCGCCTCCGTGGGGTTTCGTGTCGCCAGTGTCCTCGCGCCGTCCGCAGTCGTGTTGACGTTGTTATCGGTTAGCGCGTGCCTTGCCGGAAGACGTGGTTCTCCCCTTTGACCTTTTGCTCTTTAGCCCTTTTTCTTCCTCTTCGGGGAGTACACGCGCCCTCGCTGAAAACGTGCGTCGGTTCATGATTACAGCCGTAACCTCCATGCGGGCCATCCATGCCGCGAGGGCGCACCATGGCACAAGCGAGGGCGCGTGTGCTCCCCGCCGCCGCAGGCGGACGATTTCTTTTCCTGAACCATGAAGCCCCCCCGGACCCGAAGCCCTCGTCGTCCTCGTGAAATGGTATGACTACGCCAAGTGGCTGCTGGAGCGGGTGGAGAGCTTCCCGAAGAGATCGTATCCTGTTAGCGGGTCAGCGCACGTTGCCGCAACAGTTGATCCGTCAGCACCAGCGTCGCCATGGCCTCCACGATGGGAACCGCTCTGGGGAGGACGCAGGCGTCGTGGCGGCCGCGGCCTTTGAGTTCGGTGTTCTCGTGGCTGGAGGTGACGGTCTCCTGCTCGCGCATAATGGTGGCGGTGGGCTTGAAGGCGACGCGGAAGATGATGTTTTCGCCGTTGGAAATGCCGCCCTGGATGCCGCCGGAGCGGTTGCTGGTGGTGCGGACCTTGCCGTCAATCATGCGGAACGGGTCATTGTGCTCGCTGCCGGTTAGAAGGGTTCCGGCGAAACCGGAGCCGATCTCAAAGCCCTTGGTGGCGGGCAGCGAGAGCATGGCTTTGGCGAGGTCGGCTTCGAGTTTGTCGAAGATCGGCTCGCCAAGTCCGGGCGGGCAATTGCGGATGACGCACTCGATGACACCGCCGACGGAGTTGCCGGCGTTGCGGATGGTTTTGATGCGCTCGATCATGGTCTCGACCATCGCGGGATCGCCGGTGCGGACGATGTTGGATTCGATGTCGGCGATGGTGACTGTTAGCGGGTCCACGTCGGCGTTGAGTTCCTGGATGGATTTCACCCAGGCGAGGATTTCGATGCCGGGGTGGAAAGCGTCTAGCACCTGGCGGGCGACGGCGGCGGCGGCGACGCGGCCGATGGTTTCGCGGGCCGAGGCACGGCCGCCGCCGGATGCGGAGCGGATGCCGTATTTGGCGTCGTAGGTGTAGTCGGCGTGGCTGGGCCGGTATTTCTCCGCCATTTCACCGTAAGCGCCGGGTCGCTGGTCGGTATTTTTAACGAGGATGGCGATGGGCGAGCCGAGAGTGAGGCCGTCCTGGAGGCCGGAGAGGATTTCGGCGGTGTCGGCTTCCTTGCGCGGGGTGACGATCTCCGATTGGCCGGGACGGCGGCGGTCGAGCTCGTGCTGGATTTGCTCCTGGGAAATGGCAATGCGCGGCGGGCAACCATCGATGACGACACCCACGCCGCCGCCATGCGACTCGCCGAAGGTGTGGATGCGGAAAACGTGGCCGAACGAGGAAGACATGCACGGAGGGTAGGCAAGGAGCGGCGGTGGGCAAGCGGGAAGGCAGATTGCAGACCGACGGCGATGTTGCCATCTGCGCGGAGCAACTCTTGGAGTTCAGAGGCTCTTGAAGCGGGCTTCGTATGCATTGTGAAGGCGCTGATGCAGCGCTTCGAGTTCGCCGAGGTTCAATGCCTCAAGAATTTCATCGAAACTCACCTCAAGGGCGAGGAACTCCTCGAGCGTCTGGATTTTCCCGATCCACAGGCCTTCGACACGACCTTCGACACGACCTTCAGCTTTTAGTTTTTCTGCGACAGACATGGCGTTCTTTTTAAGTTCGGGATTGGCGGAGAGGCTATGATAAATTTTTTCCGCGTCAAGGTCACTGTCGGAGTGGAGGGCGTAGAGCACCATCTGTCCCAGGAGGTTGTCGGGAAGCTCATGGCAGGGGAAGCCGGCCAACCATTGGAAGAAACGCAGTAATTCACTTTGCCGGGCGAGTTTCATGAGCTGCAGGACGACTTGCATCCGCGTGTCATTCTCCCCGGTTGCTGGATCGAAGCGGGTCAGGTCGAGCAGCGCGTGGTGAAATTTCGGAAGATAGGGCAGAAGGTCTGCGGCGAGTTCGTCGGGCAACTCAAACAGATCCTCGAAGGCGGTGGAGACATTCCAGGTTTCTGGGCCTTGGTGGAGAACCATCGGCAGGATGGATGGTAGCGGGAAGCCATGCGCCTTGTGATGTCGGGTGAAAATTTCCGTCATGTAGCCGAGCAGCCTCAGTGGCATGGTTGGATCTGGAGTGCTTTGATGCTCGAAAAGGAGATAGAGCAAGATTTCCCTCGTGCCGATTCGGACAGAGAACAGCAGATCCGAATGCATCTGCTGGAGGCTGGATTTCACGAACGAGCCGGGCAGGACCGTTAGCGATGACCAGTCAATCCGGGCAACGAGCCCTGGCGGCAAGTGGCTCTTGAAAAACGCGGTGGCGTGTTCCGGTTGCGAGAAAATGGCTTTGAAAAAGCCGTCGTTGGTGTGCGCAGCGGGGATGAGATCAGCTTCTTCCACAGGGCGGAGATTCGGGCAAACCTCTCTCAGAGGCAAGGATCGTTTCTCCCTGTGATCGCCGTCACATTCCGCCAGAGGCGGCTGGTAACGCAAGCTAAGGCCGTCTCCGGTGCAGGGTTACTCTTTTGCACTTTTGCTCTTTGCACTCTGCGGGCTTCGGATTAACGAAGGTGCCATGCGATTGAGGCTACCCCAGCGGGTGATCGAGTTTCCCCGGCGACCGTTGGTGATGGGGATTGTGAACGTGAACGATGATTCGTTTTCCGGCGACGGGACGCTGGATTTTGAAACGGCCATCGCGCTGGCGCGGAGTCAGGTGGCGGCAGGAGCGGATGTGATCGACGTGGGTGCGGAGAGCGCGCGGACGAATCGGGCGGCGATCCCAGTGGCCGAGGAGCTGCGGCGTTTCCGGGGATTTATTGAGCGGTGGGTCGAAGGTTGGCAAGACGTGGAACCGCGCGATGATTCGCAAATCTGGCCACCTGTCCTATCCGCTAACACTTGGCGACCGGAGGTGGTCGAGCAAGTCTTGCGAATGGGGAAGGTGGAGCTGGTGAATGACATGGGCACGCTGCCGGACGACCGGAACGCCCGATTTTGCGCGATTCATGGGGCGGCGTTGCTGATCATGCACAGCGTGGGCGAGCCGAAAATCCCGCATTTCCAACAGCAATGGGGCGACGTGATGGGGGAGATGGAGCGATTCTTCGAGGAGAAAATAGAACTCGCGCTGGCCGCTGGGATGGCGGCGGAGTCGTTGATTCTCGATCCTGGGATCGATTTCGCAAAACAACGGGACGACAATCTAACGGCCTATCGAGAGCTCGAGCGCTTGCAGCGATTTGGCCGACCGGTGCTGGTGCCGGTCTCGCGGAAGACCGTGATCGGCGAGGTTCTGGCGCTGCCGGATCCTGCCAGTCGCGATGCCGGGACGATTGCATGCATCAGCACGGCCATGAATCGCGGGGCGAATCTCTTCCGCGTCCACAACGTCGAAGCCGCCTATCAGGCAATTAGAACGCTCGACACCATCGGGTGAATATCAGGCAGGGCGGTTGTTCCGCAGGTCCGCCAACGCGCTCAGTAATTGGTGATGATTCTCCAGTCCCAAGCGCTCGCGGATGGAGCCCAGGCGCTTGTCCAAGGTATCTTGGCGAGTTCCCATTGCACCGGCGACCGTCTCGCGGGAAGGAGATTTCAAAAGCTTCGATAGCAGCACCACGTCACGGGTGCCCAGCGCCACCACCGTCAGCCGGCTTCCCGCGAAGAACTATCCCTATTCGTTTGCCGCCGAGGTCGATGGCGATACACGTGCATTCACAGTCAGCCTCTCGCCAAAACCGAAAGTCACCCTTCCGACCACCTCGAAGTTCGTGGAAATATATCACCAGAAGCCCGTTCTCGGCCTGGGTTCCGACAGCGATGACGGCTGGAACTTCGGTTATGTCGGCAAGGGGGCTTTCCACAACTGGGGGACCAAAACGAAGGCTGAATTTGACTCCGTATTCCCCAACGGCAATTACATCTTCACCGTCCAAGGCCGGGTGATCAACCTCAGCCTGCCCAAGGACACCTATCCTCCCGCTCCCGTCGTCGTACTCAAGGGCGGGCGCTGGGAAGGTGGAGAATATCACATCGAAGCTAACAACCCCCTCATCATCAACTCGGGTATCTATCCAAATTACGGTAAGAATCTCAACGACTACATCTCGCTCGATCTGGACGATGACACCTCGGGCGAGGAAATTTTTGGTATTGCCCAAGTTGCCAAAACCTTGGCTAACGGCCCCAAGGTTTCCACGTCGAAGTCACGCTCCAAGACCCTCGCCGCGAACTCGTTAGAGGCAGGCCACGTCTATTTCCTCGGCTCCAGCTTCGGCACCATCGTGGGTCAGAGCAGCGCCATGCCCAAGTGCCTAAGCATCGCCACC
>JANMJJ010000192.1:0-10786 GCA_031371325.1 Akkermansiaceae bacterium
CCATTACGTAATGGTCGGATTGATCTGATTTCCGTGAGCGGACACAAGATTTACGCGCCCAAGGGAATCGGCGCGTTGATTCTGCGTCGGCGAGTCTATGACCGTCCACCACTCAAGCCACTCTTCTACGGCGGTGGCCAGGAACGCGGGCTGCGCCCCGGCACCCTTCCGGTGGCGCATGTCGCCGCGTTGGGTATGGCCGCAGAAACGGCGATGAAGCATCACGAAAAGCGCCGCAAGCATTGCCGTAAGATCAAGGACGCCGCGCTTGCCGCATTTTCATCGCTCGCCCCACGCATTCACGGCAGGCCGGAGGAAACCATGGATCACGTGTTGAACCTCGCGTTTCCGGGGATCGACTCGGAGGCGTTGATCGTGGCCTTGAAAGATCTGGTGGCGATTTCCAACGGCTCCGCCTGCACCTCCAGCAGCTACACGCCGAGCCACGTGATCAAGGCGATGGGATTCAGCGACGACGAAGCCAATGAGGCGATTCGTCTGAGTTGGTGCCACCTGACGCCGGAGGTGGATTGGGAGGCGGTGGCGCGGAGGATTCGGAGTTTGAGGTGAGGATCAAAAAAGCGATTAGGCCATCGCGAATTTTGGAGCAGGAAGGATTTCTCGTTTGATCTGAGGTCCCTTGTCGGCGACTGCCTTGCTGAGATCATACTCCGCCTGGAGGCGGATCAAAAGCGCTGCGGAAATGCCGAGGTAGCGCTCGAACCGCAGGGCTGTATCGGCAGAGACGCCTTTTCGCCCGGCGAAAATATCGCTGAGGCGGCTGCGCGGAATGGCCATGTCCCGGGCGGCCTTGGCGGCGGGAATCGAGCGTGCTTCAAGCTCATCGTGAATGAGGCCGGCGGCGGGGTTGGTGCGGAGTTTCATGGGATCAGTGGGTGTCTTCGATTTTGACGAGGGAAACATCGGTGAGCTCTTGGTTGGCCCATGCGAAGGTGATGCGCCATTTCGAGGCGCGGGCATTGGCGTCGATGGAATATTTCTTCGTGCCGTGGAGTTTGTGGTAATGAAGCGAGTGAAGGGTTAGAAGATCTTTTTCGGATGAATGATGAAGGATCACGAGGCGTTCCTGTGCTTTATCGATGCGGATGTCGCCCAATAGTTTGGCTTCTTTCCTCGTCAGGTTCTCGCCGCGGAAAATCTTTTCCGTGAGCGGGTCGGCGAAGCTTTTAATCATCGCGGGGAACCGTAATCCAAAAAGAGAACACGGCAAGAGGAATTCTGACGGCTGGGAATTGGACTGTGAAAGAAAAGCCTCCGGCGGGAGAATATGAAGTCGGCGGACTGGGCCAGATCCGCCCTACCAGGCGGGATGAATCCCGCGCTCCAATTTGACAAACTCCTCCCACTTTTCCTTCGACGGCCCGTAGCCGATGGTTTCCTCGCGCAGGCCGAGTTTGCGGAGCTTGACGCTGAAGCGGTCCATTTTCGAGCGGTCCGGGTGGTCTTTGGGGAGGAAGCGTTCTTTGAAAAACAGGAGCTGATGCTCTCGACCGTCGGTATGGTCGATGACCGTGACGAAGAGCCGGCTGAGGTCGATCTTGATCCGGGTGAGTAGCTCGGGAAGCGAGGTGGTGTCGAAGTCGCGGTAGTAGTGGAAGGTGAGTTTGCGGGAATGCAGATGGATCTTGATGAGGTCGGCCTCGCGGGGATCGCCGTAAAGGCGGGCGGCGCATTCGACATAGACACGGAGGATGACCGGTAGTTCGTCGAGCAGGCTGCGGTGAACCGTGAAGTGGCCTTCCCGGGGATCGAGGAAGCCGAAATCGAGCTGCGCGGCGGCGATTTCCAGTTCGTCCGAATCACCGGCGGCGAACATGAGTTCGCGGGCCTTTTCCTCGGCGTTAGCGTAGCTGCCGAAAAACGCGCGGAGGTCGCGCTGGAGGCGTAGGGAAAGTTGGTTGAACGGGATCTTGCGCCGGAGTTGCGCGGCGGCGATGAAGACGAGCAAATCCTCTTTCCGGCGCTGGCGGGCGGCGGTGAAAGTCGGCTCGCCGAAGCGGTCGATGAAGAGTTGAAGAGCGCGAGGCAGCGAGCCGCAGGCTTGGCGGACTTCCGCAAGACGGTCGAATTCCTCGTCGCAAGGGATGCGGCCTAACACGAGCACGGATTCCCAAAAGTCATCGAGCAGTTCGCGGTGAGTGTCGTAGGGATCGCGCTTTGCTTTGAGCGCTCGGAGGAGGCCGAGTTTCCGCGAAAGTGACTCCCAGTCGATGAAACGGCGGGCGCGAGAGGCTAGAAAATCGTGGAGATCGGCTGGGTCTTCGATCACGTTGAGGACGAAGCCGAGGTTTACGACATCGGCGGCTTGTTTCGGAGAATCAGGGGCATGGACCGGATCCCAGCCGCAGGATTCATGGCCAAGTCTTCCAATAGCTTCGACATCCCCGCCGTGGCCGCAGCCGTAATCGAAGAATGATTCCCCCCGCCGGAGTTGCCCCAGTTCCAGCAACGTCTTGACCGGTTTGGAAATCTCGCGCCGGACGAGTGCGGTCTTGTGGCGGTGAATTTTCTTCTTCGGATCCGGGACTACGATGGACTGCGGAATTCCGGTTTCAACAAGGCGATGCCCCTTGAATCCGATCCCCTTTTCAGCGAGGGCGCGTTCCCAATTCAAACGGAATCCGATACGAGCGGTGTCATCCAACAGCCCGGCGGTTTCTTCCTGCCGTGTGAGTTTGGCGAATTTTTGGTGGAGCGGATGTTCCGGCGGCAGAAAGGTTTCCTTGCGGTGGAGAATTGGCGGGTTGGCGCGGGTTCGGTAGTCGTCGCGGCGGATTTTGCCGGTGACAAGATCAACGATAATCGCGTCGGCTAGTTGGGGGTGAGGCAGGGTTTCGAAATCCGGGTAGGAGAGAAACGAAACCTTCGGCGAAGCGATGTGAAACTTGAGGAGATTGAATTCGTGACCGATCTCCAGACGCTTCCGCAACTCTGCAAGATGGAATTTTCCTGACGAAAAATGCCTCGCTATCGGAGGGGAGGCGGGAAAAGGGGCGAATCATTCCGCTCTTCCAAATGATTCGCTTTGACGAGCTACGGGCTGCCCCGTAGAAGAATGCGTCCATGCAATCATGAAGTGCCCGCGTTGTGTCCAGCGAATCCACCGAGCTGCGGCGTCCTGCCCGCATTGCGGGTTCACGCTTGCCGATGCCGACGCCCGTTTCGGCGCGGAAGATGTGCGGCTCCGCTGCCTCACCGACAGCGCCGGGATCCTTTGCCGCGGCGACCGCCGGCGGGTCGAAGCGGCGATGGAAGCCATCACCCGCCGCTTCCCGCAGATTTTCGTGGCGATCTACACCGGTTCGCTCGGCGAGGTGGCGAACATGCGGCAGTTCGGCTTCTGGCTGTTGAACCGTTCCGCTTTCGAAGACGTGCCGGTGCAAAAGCCCAATGAGGCGGGCATCCTCATCACTATCGATCCGGAGTCCAAGGCCGCGGGCATGGTTTTCGGTTATCTGCTGGATCCGTTTCTCGAAGAGTCCGATACCTTCGACTGCCTGTCCCGCGCCCACGCCTACTGGCTCGAAGGTCGCTACGCCGACGGGATCGTTAGAACCCTCGCCCACCTCGACGGCATCCTGCGCAAGCGCAGCCGCCAGGCCCGCCGCGATCCGGAGCATTTCGAGCGCAAGGTCGTCCTGCCCGCGAAGTTGGGTGCCTTGGTGAATGGCATCCGCGCGGGTCACCGCCCCGCGATCGGCGAAGGAGAAACCACGGAGGTCAGCCGGTGAAAGTTTGCCCCGCCGTCACCGCTGCGGTGGTTCTAACGGCCAACGCGCTGGCATACGGCGAGTCGGCGCTTCCGGCGTGGAATGGCGACGAACGCAAGGAGCTGGAGGCCATGGGCTGGCTCCCCGGGGCGATCTTTCTCACTGGCGATGCCGAGGAACCTGCCGCCGAACCGCTTGCGCTTGAGCCGCCGCTGCCCGGGGAGATCGTTGACGATCCCGCGCCCATGGTCGAGGTCGCCGAGAAATTTCTCCCGGCTTATTTCGCCGAGCGTCCCAAGAACTTTCTGCTCGATCCACAGAATCTGCTCAGTCCCTCCGATTCCCGTGATCGCCTCAGCTTCCTCAACTATCACGCCAGCGACTCCACCATCGACTTGTTCGTTTACGTCTTCGGCGGGGATCAGGAAATCCCGAGCAACGTCCGCCAGGAAGAACTGATCGAGCGCTTCTTCGCCGGTGGGCGTCCGGCCGCCGTCGTTTATTACTACCTCGGAGCGCCCCAGCGCTCGGTGGTTTATCTCAGTCCGTCCATCACCGGCTCAATCCCGGTTGCCGAGCAGCGCCGGGCCTTGGAGAGTTCCGTCATGCAGGCGTTTGAACGGTCCAAGCCCCCGGAACAGATCGAGAAATTTCTAGCCCAAATGTCCATCCGCATTTACTGGATGGAACGCATGTTAGCTGGTGAGCCTGCCGTCGTTGATACTTCCGTGCTAACAGTTTCTGCCGCCGCAGGCAATGGCCAGGCCACCGCAAAATCCGCGAAGTTTCTCTGGCTGCAGGCCCTCGCGATCCGGTTAGCCTTTCCCGCCGCCGTGCTGCTAGGCGTGCTGATGGCCGCCTTCGGCTTCAACCAATGGTTGCGGTTGCGCGGACGTTATCGGTTCCCGGAGTTCGAGGTCGAGCCGCGGTTAGGTGGAGCCCACGCCGCAGGTGTCGGGGCGGTGATTTCCTTCGCCAGCGCTGCTATTCCGCCGGCATCGCAGCGCGACCAAGTGCCGGATTATTTGTGGCGGGCGTGAAGAAGTTTCATTCAATCGCCGCCCGCGTCCTCGTGCTGGTGCAAGGGAGTTCCTTTGACGATGTTGTGGATGTTGTTCTTGAAGGCGATATAGCCGGACGTCGCCAGGAGTCCCCAGCAGAGTAACAGGATCATCGTTTCGAGGATGATGAATCGCAGCGAGCGGCAGAGTTTTGAGAAGCAGGCCATGTTGAGACCCAGCAGGATGATCGCGGTCCCGATGAGCAATGGCAGAAAGGTCCACCTCACTAAATCCCTCAGCAAGATCGGAAAGCCGCCGGCATTGGTCCAAAATGCGTGGTTCTCGCGCAAGGTGGCGAACCAAACCAAGACGATGCCGAGGATGAGGACGACCGAAGTGGCAAGCAGCAAGCTGGTGCCGATGAGAACCTCGGTGGAGTTTTCCTGACTATTGGACTTTCCTGTCATGTCTGCGGTGTCGTTAGCAGGCGGTCGGACGCCCGGCAAGCCTAACACTGGACGGGGCGGCAGCATGGACTGCGGTGGGATCTTGTCCTAGCTGGGGTGCTCACGGGAGCACATTCGAAAGGGCGGCGGCGGGCAGCGGGGTGAGCGCGTGCATGAGTTTCTCCCGGCGCTCGCGGACGAGGCGGACGACCAGCGCGGTCCAGCCGGATTGGTGTGAGGCACCGAGTCCTTCGCCGGTTTCCGCGTGGAAATACTCGTGGAATAACAAGAGATCCTGCCAGTGGGAAACATCGCTGTAGCGGTGGGCATCGCCGAAGCAGGGACGGTAGCCGTTTTTGTCCGGCAGGAAGAGGGAGATCAGCCGGTCGCACAGGTCGATGGCGACTTCTCGCAGTGTTACGAGGTTTCCCGAGCCGGTGGGATAGTCGATCTTGAAGGTGTCGCCGTAGTAATAGTCGTAGCGCTCGAGGGCTTCGATGATGAGGAAATTGACGGGAAACCAAATGGGTCCGCGCCAGTTGGAGTTGCCGCCGAACATGTCGGTGGTCGCTTCACCCGGGGTGTAGGGCACCTCGTGGCGCTGTTCCTCATGGATGAAGACGAAGGGATTTGCGGCGTGCGCCTTGCTCAGGGAACGGATCCCGAAATCCGACAGAAATTCGTTGGGATCGAGCATGTAGGCTAGGCACTTGCGGAGGCGGTCTTCGGTCGGGATCGCCAGCAGGCAGCGGCCCGAATTCTTGTCTCCGGGCACACGGCGGGCGATGATGTATTTAAGGATGTCGGGGCGATTGGCTAGAAACCAGTCGAGGCGTTTGCGGAAATTGGGCAAGGCGTTGATGGTCTTTTGTTTGAGCACGGTGACGGCGCACATCGGCAGCAAGCCGACGAGCGAACGGATGCGCAGCGGGATGGGCTTCTTGTGGTTGATGATGAGTTGGTCGTAGTAGAAGCCTTCCTCGTCGTCCCAGAGGCCGGTGCCGCCGAGCGAGTTGATGGCGTCGCAAATGTTGACGAAGTGCTCGAAGAATTTCGAGGCGATGTCCTCGTAGGCCGGTTTCACCAGCGCGAGTTCGAGTGAGATGGTGAGCATGATGAGGCAATAGGATGCCATCCATGCGGTGCCATCCGCTTGGTTGAGGTGGCCGCCGCCGGGCAGGGCGTGGGAGCGGTCGAAGACCCCGATGTTGTCCAGCCCGAGGAAGCCGCCGCCGAAGACGTGGCGGCCCTCGACGTCCTTGCGGTTGACCCACCAGGTGAAATTGAGCAGCAGTTTCTGGAAGGCCCGTTCGAGGAACAGGAGGTCGCGTTGGCCATCGGAATCGGCGATTTTATAGACCCGCCAGACGGCCCAGGCGTGGACCGGCGGATTGACGTCGGAGAAGTTCCATTCGTAGGCGGGGATCTGGCCGTTAGGGTGCATGTACCACTCGCGGAGTAGCAGGAGGAGCTGGTGTTTGGTGAAGTCCGGATCGACCGCCGCGAAGGGGATCATGTGGAACGCGGTGTCCCACGCGGCGAACCACGGGTATTCCCATTTGTCCGGCATCGAGAGGATGTCGCGGGCGAAGAGGTGTTGCCAATCGGCATTGCGGCCGTGCAACCGCGCCTGCGATGGGGCCGCGGCGTTGTCGCCTTTCAGCCAATCCTCGATGATGTAGTAGAAAAACTGCTTGGTCCAGAGTAGGCCGGCGTAGCCTTGGCGGCAGATCAGGCGTTCGTCGTGGGAGATGCCTTTCGGGATGGTCTCCTCGTAGAACGCGTCGCTCTCGGCGATCCGGGCCTCGAAGGTTTCGTCGAATTCCTCGAAGCCGGCACAGCCGTTGGATTCGCCGAGCAAATGCAAGCGGCAGCGCACGGTGATGGATTTCCCGGCGGGAATCACGAATTTCAAATGGGCCGCCGCCTTGGTGCCGGACGGGGTGGGCGAGATGGCGGTTTTTTCGCCGTGGATCAGATAACGGTGGAAGGCGTCCTTGACGTAGGGGCTGGGATTTGGAGTGCCGAAAACGCTTTGGAAGTTCGTGTCGTTTTCGGTGAAAAGCCACCGCACGCGTTTCCCAGGATGCGGGGACTCCACGAGGAAGCGATACTCGCCCAGCGATTCATGGCGGGCCACGACGCCCGTGCCATCACCCATGAGAGCGGGTTTTTTGTTGGGCGATTCCCGGTTTTCCCCCCAGCTCCAGACATTGCGGAACCAGAGGCTGGGCAACACATGGATCGGCGCGGCTTGCGGGCCGTGGTTGGTCACCGTGATCCGCCACAGGATGTCTTCCGGCGTGCGCTTGGCGACTTCCTGGACGACATCGAAGTATTTGCCGTCGTCAAACAAGCCCATGTCCGCCAACTCCAGCTCCGGGCCGGGCCGACCGAGCGCCTGGTTTTTCTCGCGGATCGCCGTGTACGGATACATGGCCTGGGGGTATTTGTAGAGCGCCTTGGTGTAGGAATGGGTCGGCGTGGAATCGAGGTAGTAGTAGCATTCCTTGACGTCTTCGCCATGGTTGCCCTCGTTTCCGCCGAGGCCGAACAGGCGTTCCTTGAGGATCGTGTCGTTGCCGTTCCACAGCGCCGGGGCGAAACACAACCGGCATTGGCGGTCGGCCCAGCCCTGCAATCCATCTTCGCCCCAGCGGTAAGCGCGGCGGCGCGAGTGGTCATGGGGGAAACTCGCCCAACTGTTCCCGTGGTCGGAATAGTCCTCGCGCACCGTGCCCCATTGGCGCTCGCTGAGGAAGGGTCCCCAACGCCGCCATTTCTTGATTCGCGCCTTGTCTTCGGCGAGTCGCTCGTGTTCCCGGTGCATCTGAGATATTCCCAGCAGAAACCGTGCGCAGTCGCCAGCCAATAACCTGGATGGCGGACATTTGCCGAGAAACTCAGAATTGAAGAGCCATGAGTTACCAATCACTAAAGACCATCCCTGAGCTTTGCGACAAGATGCCCGATGAGAGAAACAGGCTAGTGAAGGCCGCATACGCCCGCGACAGAAGTCTCTCAGCGCTGAATCTGCTTTATGCCTTGGCAGTCGGATGCAGTCTTCCAATTTCCATCTACCTGACTGAGTGGGCTATTGGGTATCGGAGTCTTCTTCGGAGCATTCCGCTGTATATTATCCTCGCTGGTCTCGCATCGTTTGTGCTGACGAGATTTTTCATCTATCCACGTATCGGTAGAGCGCTTCGGAGTTCTCCGCGGGTTGATCTACCCCCGCCATGAAGAAGCCCAACAAGTCGAGACACAGAATGACGACAGCGGGACAGACGACAGCGGGACAGGCTTTTAATTCTGAAACGTTCCGCAATGTTTAAACCCAGTTGATACCTGATTAAACGAGGTGCGAAATCAGCGCTGGCTCACGACCGGTTGGCCTTGGAGCAGGCTGGTGTAGTCGGTGAGAATCTTCTGGGCCTCCTGGAGGATGATGTCGTCCGTGGCAGCTGCGGCAACTTCGTCGTCGGCTTCAGGATCGGCGTCCGGGGCGAGGTCCGGAGTGGCGAGGGGAGCCTTCGGTTTCACGGGATCGCCAAGGCCGGGTTTGGAAACATTCTTGAGCGTGATTTCATACGCGGCGGGCGGCGGGGTGGCACGGGCGAGGCGTTGTTTTTTCGCGGCTTCGATGCGGGCTTCGAGTTCAGTTTTTTCCTTCTGGCGCTGGGCTTCGTTGAGCGAGACGGTTTTGTCGTCGCGCATTTTGCGGTAGCGCTCGACGTCGGATTTCAAATCGGCGAAATCGGGGTCCTTGGCGACGCGCTCGTTGGAGCGGGTGCGCAGGGCGGTGAGCGAGGAGTTCACGCGGTTGGATTCCGTGTATTTCGCGGCCGGGATGGTATCCCATGGCAGCGGGTTGCCGAGGTCGGACTCGCCGATTTCCGGGAGGTCGGTGAGGGACGGGATGACGATGTCGGCCTTGACGCCTTCGAGCTGGGTGGACTTGCCGCTGGGGCGATAGAATTTGCTGATGGTGACTTTCAAAGCTCCCGGATCGCTGCCGGGGACGAGACCTTCGTTCTGCATGATCTTGGCCAGCGGGACGATGGTTTGGACGGTGCCTTTGCCGAAGGTGGAAGTGTCGCCGACGATC
The DNA here is from genome assembly GCA_031371325.1 of Akkermansiaceae bacterium. Lineage (GTDB taxonomy): Bacteria > Verrucomicrobiota > Verrucomicrobiia > Verrucomicrobiales > Akkermansiaceae > Luteolibacter. Next base: position 9,287 of record JANMJJ010000192.1, read on the forward strand.
ACTGCGCGGCCGTAGTCCTGCAACGCTCCTGCTAGAATCTCGGAGGCGGAGGCGCTGAAGCGGCTGGTGAGAACGACGAGCGGGCCGTCGTAGGCGACTTTGTCATCGCGGTCCTTGCCGACTTCCGTGCGGCCTTCCATGTTGCGCGTTTGGACGACCGGGCCGGACGCGATGAACAGGCCGGTTAGATCGATGGCTTCCTGCAGCGAGCCGCCGCCGTTGAGGCGCAGGTCGAGGATGATGCCGGTGACGTTTTCCTGTTTCAGCTTGGTGACAAGGCGGGCGACATCGGCGGTGCAAGAGGTCGGGCCGCTTTTGGCGTTGCCCTCGCCGGCGTAGAATGTCGGCAGGTTGATGACGCCGATCCGGTGGGTCTTGTCGCCCGCAGGCAGGTCGATGATTTGGGCCTTGGCCTGCTGGTCCTCCAGTTTGATTTCCTCGCGCACGATGGTGATGGTCTTGCGGGCGCTGTCGTCGGTGGCGTCGGCGGGGATGATGTTGAGGAAAACGGAGGTGCCTTTTTTTCCACGGATCAATTCGACGGCTTGGGACAGCGGCAGATCCACCAGATCGGTGAACTCGCCACCGGCCTTCTGGGAGACTCCGACGATGCGGTCGCCGCTCTTGATCAGGCCACTGCGGGCGGCGGGACCACCGGGGACGAGTTCCTTGACCTTGCAATAGCCGTCCACGGGTTGCAGCGTCGCGCCGATGCCGATGAGGGACAGATTCATGGCGATTTCAAAGCTCTTGAGCTGCTCGGAACCCATGTAGTCCGAGTGGGGATCATAGACCTGGGCGAGAGCTTCCAGATAGATTTCCAACACCGCCTTGGCACTGAGCTTGCGCATCGTCTCGGCGATCCGCGATGAGCGGCGGGCGAGGGTCTTGGCGATGTCGGGCACCTTTTTGCCGGCGAGTTTTTCCTGGAGGTATTCGTAGCGGAGCTGCTGCTTCCAGAGGGACTTGGCGGCGGCCATATCGGCCGGGCGCGGCGCGGTCTTGCGGTCGTAGGCAAAAGTTTCCTCGGCGGTAAAATCGAATTTCTCCCCGCCTAACTGCTCGGCGATGAAAGCGACGCGTTGGTCGAGGCGTTCTTGAAAGCGTTTGAAAACGAGGTGCGCGAGGCGGGAGTCTCCCTGTTGGCGGGTGGCCTCGGCAAGCGTGGGGCGGAACTTGGCGAAGTCATTCAGATCGCTTTGCAGGAATAACAGGTGGCTGCCGTCGAGCGCGTCGAGATAGCGGTCGAGAAACTTGCCGGCCAGTTTGTCGTCGAGTTCCTGGTGGGCAAATTGCGAGCTTTCGAGAATCTTCGAAGTCAGGGCGGTGGTGGCGGCATCGGTCGCCTCGGCATCGAGTCGGTCCGCCTCGCTGAAGCCAAACGCGCCGACGGCGGAGACTAGGACAGCACTGATAGAAACTGCCGGAATGACGGACGTGAACAAAGGTTTCATGTGTTTTTCAAATGAGTGGTGGAAAATCCGGCGGTAGCAATGGTGC
>JANMJJ010000209.1:0-43327 GCA_031371325.1 Akkermansiaceae bacterium
GCCGAATTTTCACGGATTGTTCACATCCCGCACGATGCCATCGCGGATAACATGACTATTGAGGGCTGGCTGCCAAATTTCCCGGATGAATTCAGATCTGCTGGACGTGAAGCACCGGGCGACGAAGGATGTGATCGGGAAGAAGTATGTCTTCGGCTACGCGAAGCACATGCGAGATGCCTTGCCGGGTGCGTCGTTCATTGGCTTCACCGGCACGCCGATCGAGAAGGCGGATGCGAACACGCAGGAGACCTTCGGCGGCTACGTTTCGATTTACGACATCGAGGACGCGAAGGAGGACAAGGCGACGGTGCCGATCTATTACGAAAGCCGCCTAGCGAAGCTGGAAGGCAAGGCGATGATCGTGGCGATGAGCCGGGACATTTGCGTGAGCCTTTTCGACGAAATCATCAAGCTGCGCCCGGAGTGGGCGGGCACGAAGTTGAGGAAGGACGGCAAGGAAACTGGCTTGAACCCGGAGGACGGCGTGCTGCGGATCATCATGACGGGCACAGCACAAAAAGTTAGGGGTGGCGCGGGATCCACTCGGACCATCCGCACCACCCCCGGGTTCCCTCTCCTGTCTGGAGAATTATTAGTTCACGCGTCGAGCCGGAGGGCGGCTTTTTGCGCGGCGCTTTTCGCCTCGGTCTTGTTCCCGGTGCCGTCGTCCGCGGTGAGGCGCATGCCGACGGGTTTGGAAACTCCGAACTCTTCCATCGTCACGCCATACATCACGTCGGCGCGGGCCATGGTGCGCTTCGAGTGGGTGACGATGATGAACTGCGAGTTGTCGATGAAGCGGTCGAGCACTTTGACGAAGCGGTTGATGTTCGACTCGTCGAGCGGTGCGTCTAACTCATCGAGCACGCAGAACGGGCTAGGCTTGATCATGTAGATCGAGAACAGCAGCGCGACGGCCGTCATCGAGCGCTCGCCACCGGATAGCAGCGTGATCGACTGAAGCTTCTTGCCCGGCGGCTTGGCGGTGATTTCGATGCCGGATTCGAGCGGATCGGTGTCGTCGATGAGGTTGAGGTCGGCCTCGCCTTTTTCGCCGAAGAGTTCCTTGAACATCTCGCGGAAGTTGATTTTGACTTGGGCAAAGGTCTCGGCGAATAGGCGCTGGGTCTCGGTGTTGATGCGGTCGATGACTTCTAGCAGCTCGGACTTCGAGTTCACAAGGTCGTCGTGCTGGCCCTTGAGGAAATTGTAGCGTTCCTCGAGTTCCTCGAATTCTTCGATGGCATCGAGGTTGACGGGGCCCATTGCATCGAGACGGCGCTTGATGTCGGCGACGATGGATTCGACGAAATCCCAATCCGGCTCGCCGGTCATTTCGCCGGGGAGTTCGGCTTCGTCGTTGGTACCATCGACGACGACGGTGGGCATTTCATCGTCCTCCGTCTCTTCTCCGGTGATGATGGACTGCCGCCCACCGCGACCTTGCAGGGCTTTCTGCGAGGCGATGCTCGTTAGAAGCGCGTGGGCGTCTGGCTCGAAGGTCGTTAGGTCGATCTGATGCCGTTCCTGGATGGTGGTGGCGAGACTCTCGATGCGGAGATCGAGCTTGGTGCAGGCGACTTCCTCGCGGCCTTTTTGCTCGTTCACCTTCGAGTGATCCCGGCGGATCGCGGCGAGGAATGTCTCGGCGGATTCGATGGCTTCTAGCAGGACGGTGCGGCCTGCGGAGCGGGTGTTGATTTCCACTTGGAGGTCTTCCACTTCGGCGCGGTGCGACTCGCATTCTTCGGACAAACGGGCGTTCTCGCCTTGGGCGGCTTCGATCCGTTGGTCGAAGGCGTCGATCTCCGTCTCGCGGCGGATCGCTACGTCGCGGAGTTCGGATAGACGCGCTTCCATTGGCTTCTGCTGCTCCTCGGCGGATTGCTTCGCGCGGCGCTCGACGGCGAGTTCAGTGCGCAGTTCGTTGAGCGCTTCCACGATGTCTTGCTCGCGGCGGACGATCGAGTCGGACTCGGATTGCAGGCGGCGGGACTCATTTTCCAGCGCCTCTAACCGCTCGCGGGCGGAGGCGAGTTCGCTTTCCAGATGCTCGCGGCCCTCGGCGGCGGTGCGCTCGCGGTTTTCGAGTTCGCCGCGCTCCCACTTGACGTTTTCGAGCTTGGTCTCGAAATTTTCCACCTCGCGTGTGGCAAGGCTTAGCTGGCCTTGGAGGGTGGATAGATCGACCTTCTGGCGTTGGAGACGCTCGCGCGAAACCTCGACTTCCTCGCGGAGTTGTTCGAGGCGCGACTCAAGATCGGTCACCCGGTTGCGGGCGGCTTCGTCGGCAGCGGTTAGTTCGGCGACTTCGGCGGCGAGCGAACGGACTTCGTTTTGAAGCTCAAGCACCGAAGTGCTGCCCTCGGCTCCGGTGCCGCCGCGCAACATGCCTTCGCCTGATAGAATCACGCCGGCCAGAGTCACGAAGGTGACGCCGGGTTGCGATGCCCGCAGGCGCAGCGCGGTCGCGAGATTCGGCACGATCAGGACTTTTTCCAACAGCTTTTCGATGACCGTGGAAATGCGGCTGTCGGATTTCACCCGGTCGAGCGCCCAAGCGGTCGCACCTTCCGGAAGCGACTCCATCTGGCTGCCGGTGGAGTGGCCGATGAAGGACTCCGGCAGCACGGCGGCGACGCCTAACTGTTTCTCGGTCAGGCGGGTGATGACCGCTTCCGCCATCGCCTGATCCTGGACCAGCACGGCTTGCAGGTGGTTACCAAGCGCGGCCTCGATGGCGCGGGCACAGGTGTTATCGGCTTCGATAAACGAGGCGAGCACGCCATGGACGCCGGGCTTGAAAAATTCGGGTTGGCCGAGGCCTTTGATTACGTTTTGCGTGCCCTTTTCGAAGCCTTCGCCGCTTTCGACAAGCTGGCGGACGGCGTCGAAACGCGCGGAACGCTGGGCAAGCACCTTGTTCGACTCCACGGCAGCGACGCGGGCGGCATCGAGGTCGCCACGAGTGTGCTGATAGGTGCGCTCCGCAAATTGGAACGCTTCGGTGAGTTCGCCTAGCATCGAGCCGGTGTCCTCCACTTCGCTGGCGATCCGCGCCTGCTCGGCGCGGAATTCCTCGAGCTCAAGGGTGAGCCGCTGTTGTTCGTCGCCAAGCTGGCGCGAACGCTCGCGATTGCCTTCCAACTGGGCGAGGGCGCTTTCGATTTTCGCCTGCATCGAGGCGATGATCTGCTGCGTCCGGTTCGCCTCGCCACGAGTTTCGCGCAGTGCGGTCTCGATGGTTTCGCGCTCCTCGCGAGTGCCCTTGGTGCGGGATTCCTGCTCGGCGAGTTGGATTTCTTTCTCGGCGATGATCCGGCTGAGTTGGTCTAACGACTCGTTGGCGGCGATGAATTCGAACTCCTGTTTCGCGAGTTTTTCGCGAGTCTCGGCGATGTCCTCGTGGTTCTGGCGGATGCGGGATTCGAGTTCGGCCTTGCGCTCGTCGTTGAAGGAAATGCGGCCGGCGGCGGAGTTCAGCGCGTTGCGGTGCTCGTTGAGGCGCTGGCGGAGTTCGGCGAGTTCGCCTTCGAAAATCCGCGCTGCGGTGCGCGCTTCGGTCACCGCTTCTTCCTTCGCGGGAAGCTGCATTTCTAGCTCAGTATCACGCACTTCGAGGCCACGGATGGAGACGACCAACTCGTCACGCTCGGCGGTGAGTTCCACAAATTTCTTGTGCCCGAGGTGGGTGTCCAGCACTCGCGTATCGGCGGCCAGCGCCTGATAGCGGCGGGCTTTCGCGACTTGGCGGCGCAGCGAATTCATCCGGCGCTCCTGTTCGGCGAGCACGTCGGAAACGCGCAGCAGGTTCGCTTCAGTGAACTCCAGCTTCCGCAGCGCTTCCTTCTTCTCGCGCTTGAATTTCGTGATCCCGGCAGCTTCCTCGAACACCGCGCGCCGTTCTTCCGGCTTGGAGGAAAGGATCTGGTCGATCTGGCCCTGCGCCATGATCGAGTAGGCGGTCCGGCCGATGCCGGTGTCCATCAGCAGGTCGTGGATGTCCTTCAAGCGGCAAAGTGTGCCGTTGATCCGGTATTCCGAGCGTCCGTCGCGGAACACCCGTCGGGTGAGGGCGACTTCGTTGAAATCGACTTTAAGCGGGCCTTCGCAGTCGGCCATCGTCAGCGTGACTTCGGCCATCCCGAGCGGTTTGCGCTTCTCGGTGCCGTTGAAAATGACGTCCGCCATTTCGCCGCCGCGGAGGGCTTTGGCGGAGGTTTCGCCGAGCACCCAGCGGATTGCATCGACGACGTTGGATTTGCCGCAGCCATTCGGACCGACGATGCCGGTCACGCCTTTGGCGAATTCGAACACGGTCTTATCCGCGAACGACTTGAAGCCGTGGATTTCGAGAGTTTTGAGGTACATTCAGACAGGAGTGTGGGTTAGGGGTGAAGCCCGAGAGGGAATTGGGCTGACGGGAAGCTACCCTGACTTCGGTCGTCTGCAATCCATCAAGTGGTCATAGCACAAGATGTGGTGTCGATGAATTTGATTCGGCACAAGATGGAGTGTCCGTCGGTATTTAGGATACCCAAAGGATTTTGCAAGATGGGCCAAGCCTCGTGAAACACTTTGCGAGCGGGCGGTTTTGTGTAACCTTCCCGCCGTTCGTCATGCGCCGCCCTCACTTGATCACCGCCATTTTACTTTTCCTCCTCTGCGGTAGCTGCGTGGCAAACGCGGCAGCCCCGGCAGCGCCCTCCAATTTGACCGTCAAAGCACTCGGGGTGAATTCCTTCCTGGTGGAGTGGAAGGACAATTCCAAGAACGAAACGGGCTGGGAGATCCGTGCGTCGCTCAAAGGCGGGGTTCCCCAGCGCTTTGTGCTCGTTCCCACGGCTAACATCACATCCTACACGGTCACCACCAACGAACTGCCTGGCAAGGAGCTGGTTTTCCAAATGACCGCTTACAAAGGTGTGACCGGACAGGAAATCCTTTCGTCGCCAAGCCCGATCGTCACGGTCAAAGCCCTTTCTCCTAGCACGTTCAAAGCGCCCACGATGCTGCAGGCCAAGACGATCGATGACGGCCGGATCCGGCTCACTTGGATCGACAACGCCACCTCGGAAAACGGCTATCAGATCGAGACCCGGATCGGTAACAAGAAATGGACGGCGCTCGGCAACGTCGGTGCCGGGATCACCTTTAGCATCATCACTGCGGGCTACTTACCCAGCGAGACCCGCTCGTTTCGGGTGAGGGGATTCAAGGGCGCGGGCTTCACCTCTTACTCGAACGTCGCCACGGCGACCACCAAAGCCTTTCAAGTGCCCGCCAACCTGGTCGTCACCGCGCTGCCCGAGGGTGCGTTCTCCTTCAAATGGAAGGATCGCTCGGCGGTGGAAAGCGGCTTCGAACTTCAGTCGAAACTCGGCAGCGGAAACTTCGAATCGCTGGGAGACACCGCCGCCAATGCCACTTCGCCCGCCCCCGTCCCCGGGTTTACACCGGACGCCGCCCATCAGTTCCGCGTCCGGGCATTCCGCCTCGTGGGAACTGTGAAAACCTATTCCGGCTTTTCGAATGTTTTCTCGATCCTCTCCACGCAGTTGGCAACGCCCGACACCTTCGCCGGACCGGTGGCCAACGACACGTCGGTCGTCCTCACATGGGTGGACAAATCGTCCCGGGAAAGTGGCTACGAGATCCTCTACCGGGTGGTGGGGACCACTCCCTTTGCTTCGGCATTCGCTGCGGCTAACGACCAGACCCTCACGGTTGGCAACCTCGCATCCGGCAGTTTGTATGAATTCCGGGTGAGCGCGGTGTTGAGCGGCTTTTTCGGCAATCGCATTTCCACGTCGGCCTACAAATCGCTGCAAGTTCGGACCAAGGAAGGCTTCGTCGGCAATCTCACCCCACCCATTATTGCCGGGAATTCCTTCCTCTATCCGATTCAAATCTCGCTGCCCTCGGCCGTGACCGGACTGACCGTGACCGGCCTGCCGAGCGGACTCACTTTCAATCCCAGCACCGGCACGATCACCGGCATCCTCGCCACCGCCGGAAATTACACGGCCACGCTGACGGCCACATTCAGCGACGGAAGCACCGTGGTGCGCAGCCTGAGCTTGAAGTCGATCTTGCCGACGCCCGTCGTCGTCCAGGGGTTTGCTGCGGTGAATGTCGCGGTTGCGGCCCTCAAGACGGTATCCCTCGCCGGCAAGTTTGCCGATCCCGACACCGCCAGCGCGGCCCGCCTGACCACCACGCACGGCACATTCGATATCATCCTGTTTCCCTATTCCACGCCCCTAACGGTGGATAACTTCCTCGATTACACGGATGCGGGCGAATACGACAATGTCTTCTTCCATCGCTCCCCAGCGAACTTTATCATCCAAGGCGGAGGTTACAAATACACGCCCGCTGGCGGGTTCACCGGGGTCAACAAGTTTGCCCGGACCCTGCCGAACGAGCCGGGACTTTCCAACGTGAGAGGAACCGTGGCAATGGCGAAAATCGGCGGGCTGCCGAACAGCGCGACCTCCGAGTTTTTCGTCAACGTGAAGGACAATTCTTCCAACTTGGACGCGCAGAACGGCGGTTTCACCGTCTTCGGCCGGGTTCCCGCTGCCGGAATGGTCATTGTGAATCAGATCAATGCACTGCCTGTAAATGATTATAGCATCACCCTCGGAACGGGCAGCCAGTCTCTAACCGACGTTCCGGTGGATGCGGCGACCGCACCCGCCATTTTGGACCCCGCCCAACTGGTGAAAATCACCTCGGTCGGCGCGGCCCCGATTTTGACCTATGAGGCGCTCAGTCTAAACACCGCCATCGCCACCGCTAGCTTGACGGGGACGGACATCACCATCACCGGTGTCGCTACAGGCGGCACCACGATTCAAGTGAAGGCCACCGATTTGGACGGCAACACGGTCACTCAGAATATTGCCGTGACGGTTCCCTGAGTGGACTCCCGTCACTCAAGTGCTTTGGCATAGGCTTCCCGCAGGGAAATCGAATCGAGGTTCTTTTGGCGGGCGACGGGGGCGGTTTGTTCGATGGCGTCACGCAGATGGAGAGCCTCGTTCTCGCTTTTGAGGAAGGCCTCCAGTTCCGCCGCGACTTTGATGTCGATGGCTGCCAAGGTGGCTAGCAGTTCGGCCGCGACTTCCCTGGATAACTTGTTTTTCTTGAATCGCTTGGCAAGTTGTTCCCGCTCTTTCCGCTTTGAGTTTAAAACATCCGATTGAAGCGTGATGGCGGTGGCAGATCGAGTGAAGTTGAGCTCGGATTCATCCACGGCGCGTGCGGATTCGTCGGCTTCGCGGCGGGTCGCGAGGGCTCTCGCATTGATGGCGGCTGCGGTCCAGTGTTTGAGCGCGGATTTCAGGCTGGGGAGAGAAGCTTTCGCGGACTCGCCGGCGGCGGTGGCTTCGGGGGTGGCGGCTTTTTCAGCGGCTGCGATCGCTTGTTCCTGACTGCCGATCCCGGCGGCGAGGTTTTGAAGCCGGGTTTCGATGGTCGGTGGGTTTGCCTGAATTTCACCGACCGCTTTCGCATCGGCGGTTTGGAAAACCCGCACGGTCCCTTGGGCATCGGCGATGAAGGCACGTTTGCCCTCGGAATCGAGAGCGACGGCGGTGGGCAGGGCAGGGAGGTTCTGAACGAGATCGCGGGCTGGATTGAAGTCGGGTTTCCAAAATTTCGCTTTCATGTCGCGACCGGCGGTGACCGACGAGCCATCGCGGGCAAAGGCAAAGGCGGTGACTCCGCCCGGGTGAGCGTCGTTCTTGCGGACTTCGCTGCCACCATTCATTTCCCAAAACCGGACGGTGCCGTCCTCGGAAGCGGTGGCGAGGATGTTGGAATCGCCACGGAAAACTGTGGCGGTGATCGCGGCTTGGTGGCCGCGAAGGGTGTGGAATTCGCTGGCAGTGTCGCTTTCCCAGACCCAGACGCCGCCGTTGCGGTCGCCGCTGGCGATCAGGACGCCGTCGGCCGAGAGGTCGAGCGCGGTGATCCAGTCGGTGTGTTTCTTGATCGATTTGACGAGTGCGCCGGTTTCCGTGTTCCAGATTTTGAGCAGCCGCGACGGCCCGCCGGTGGCGACGATGTCAAAGCCGGGGCGAATGTCCGCGGCGAGTACGCTGTCGAACTCCTTGGCGACGGTGAGCAGACGTGCGCCGGTGGTGATGTCGAAGGTGACCGTGAGTCCGGATTTGCCGGGAATCCCTCCGCCGACGATCAAATAGCGGGCGTCCGGCGTGAAGGCCAAGGAGAGCGGATCGCCTTCGGGGAAGGGTAGGATGCCGACAAGTTCGAGGGATTCCGTGTGGTGGAGCAGAATCTGGTGCTGCCCGGTGATGGCCAACAGGGGTGCCCACGGGGATGCGGCGATGGCGTGGATGGAAGCGGGCCGGGTGGTAATGACAAGTGGCTCCAGCAAGAGATGCGCGGGCATCGGCGGTGGGCCGTCGGGCTTGGCTGCGGGATCGGAGCGCAGGGTGGTTTCAAATTTCGGCTTCGACGGCTTGCGGGCGGAAGACGATTTATTTTCGAGCAGTCCGTCTTCGATCCAGTGCTTGAGAATCCCGATCTGGTCGTTGGAGAGCTTGTCGCCCTCGGGTGGCATTTTTTTTTCGCCAGTTTGCAGGACTGCGGAAATGAGCGGTGAGCCGAGATCGCCGGGTTCGACGATTTTTCCGCCGGAACTGCCTTTGAGCGCACCGGCAAATGAAGAAAGGTCGAGTCCGCCTTTGGTCTTGTCCGGGTTGTGGCAGTTGAGGCAGGACTGCTGGAACAGCCCGAACACCTGGTCGTCATAGGTCGTCGTTTCCTGGGCGAAGCCAAAGGAGGACAAGGCGATGAGGATGACGGCGTGGCGCGGCATTCAGAAAATCGGGGCTAAAAACTGCCCGTCAATACGCGTGCCGAAGCGCCAGGCTAACGTCGAAATCGCGGAATCGCACCGATTTCCTCCAGTTGTCAGTAGCGAATCGCAGTGAAGGGCACGGGTGCCATGGCTGGAACCGCGAGGGCCGTCATCGTGCAGATCCCTGTAAACGCGAGGATGATCCAGCGGATGGGATCCTGATTGAGAATCTGTGCGAAGTAGAAGTAAGCCTGCTGTTGGGGTGACTGGAAAATAAGCGCCGGGACGATCAGCATGGAACAAAACAGCAGCGCTGGGACGCAAAGCAGGATCATCAGGGATGCGTTCTTCTTGCTGAGGCGGGAGGTGAGCAGAAGCCTAGGGCCGCTGATGAATGTCAGGCGCAGCAGGCGTGCGACGCCTTTGGTGGTGAAAATGCCGAGGCTGACGGCATGTTTCACCCGGCGGGGCGTGACCGGTGTAAGGGTTAGGGACATGAACGGGATTACACGCGATCACGTGAGAAGGCAATCATTTTTAATGTTTCAGTGCTATAAACTTTTGTAAAGCTCATGCTTTTTGAAATTTGTCGGCAAATTCGGGCGAATCGCCCCGGGAAATTTAAATTATCGAGGGGCGTTTGATCGCAGCCATCTGGCCGTTTTTCACCTGACCGGCGATCAGGCCAGCGGAGGTTTTCCGGGAACTACGGCCAGCGGTGGATTGACGATGATGCGGGCCGCAGGATTGTTGATGATACAGGAGTAAGCCCAGCCTAGCAGGACGGCGAGCTTGTTGCGGAAACCGATGAGGAGCTTGCGGGGGAGGGGCATGGGAAGAGGTTGATGGTTGATAGGAAGAGGGGAGATGTGGAAGAGGCGCGTTGATCGTCTTTCTTTCCATCAACAATCAACCATCTACTATCAACTCATCTTCCTACCTCCGACACTTTTCGAGGAGTCCTGCGAGGAACCAGGTGATTTGGCCGAGGGCTTCGGAGTGGATGGACTTGCCGAGCGGGGCGAGGTCCTCGCGGCTTTCCGCGAGCAGGGCGAGCGCGGTATCGACGGCGCTCTCGATGGCACCCTCGTATTCGGCGATGCCTAGCAGCACGGGGAGGTCGAGCGGTTCCTGGTCGAGGATGCGCTTGTTGAGCTTCATGCGCTGGGCCTCGGAGGCGGTTTCCAATAGGTTGAGGATGGGCAGGGTGAGCTTGCCCTTGATGAGATCGGTGCGGAGCGTTTTGCCGACGATTTCCTCGGAGCCGACGAGGTCGAGGCAGTCGTCGTAGATCTGATAGGCGGTGCCGAGTTTCATGCCGTAGCTGTGGAGGCGGGCTTCGGTGGCGGCATCGAGTCCAGATAGATTGGCGGCGAGGCCGGTGGCGGCGGCGAACAACGCGCCGGTTTTCATCTCGATGACGCGGAAATACTCGGCCTTGGTGAAGGTGAGGTCGAAGCGGCGCTGGGTCTGGATGATTTCCCCTTGGCAGACTTCGCGGGCGGCGTTGCCGACCTTGCGGCAGATGCCGATGCTGTCGAAATCCGTGGCGAGGGTGAGCGCGTGGGAGAACAGGACATCGCCAAGCAGGACGGAAAGGGCGTTGCCCCATTTGGCATTGGCGGTGGGGACCATCCGGCGGGTGTTCGCGCCGTCCATGATGTCGTCGTGGACGAGCGTGGCCATGTGGATGAGTTCGAGGATGACGCCAATTTTCAAATGCTGTTCGGTGACTCCGCCGGCCGCGCCGCCGACGAGGATGGCGAGGGCCGGGCGGATGCGCTTGCCGGAGGTGTTGCAAATGTAGGAGACGTAAGGCTCAACGGCGGGATCGAAGCCGCGGACTTGCTCGCGGATCGAGATTTCCACCCGTTCGAGTTCCGGGCGGACGAGTTCGAAGGGGAAAAGATCGCTGCGTGGGGGCTGGGTGGTCGTGGCTGCCATGATCGTCGGGCTGCGGGAAGCATTCACAAGCTGGGAGTTCCCGCAACCCGGATGTCAGACGAACTTGAAAGAAGGGCGGTGAATCCTTTCCCGGCCTTGGGTCGCGGCCCGGGTTTTTCCGGAATCCGGCGGCCAATCTGCTTGCTAGACACCGCCCGGGCGTTTTAGCTGTGCGCCTCATGAAAACGCGTGCGAATTGGCTGTTGATCCCCGCTTTGGCAATCGGCCTCGGGGCCTGCAAGAAAAAGGAAGAGGTCAAGGCACCGGACGCTCCGGCGGCGGTGGCGGAGACTGGCAAGGGCGATCAAGAGGCTCCACCTACGGTAACCACAACCCCGAAGATCGGTCCCGAGGAACGGGCCGCCAAGCTGGGCTTCGCGAAGCATTTGCCGCAGGACACGGAAGCTATTCTTTCTTTCTACAACGGCACGAAAATCGCGAACCGCGTGAAAGGCACGAAACTCTGGAAGCTCGTCCAGGAACAAATGGGCGGCGTGGCGGGAATCGCCGCAGATGAACCTGCGATCGGGGAGGCGGAAGTGCCAGAACCCGGGCAGGAGGCAGCGATCCCGGATGACGCCGGTGGAAAGGATGCGGATGCTGCCGCCGCCGCGCCAATGGGACCGGCCGCGTTATTCGGGTCTGAATTCACCATCGCGCTCGGCAAATCCACCGGCGAGCAAGCCGGCAATCTCCTTACGGTTAGCCGCCGGATGAGCTATTTCCAAATGCGGACGCTCGCCAGGGCCTTCGGCACGGCGGTGAAATCCGGTAAAACCGCTTCGCTCGGGGAATCGCTTTCAAAGGATTACAGCGAAGAGTTGTTCAAGGAAATCCTCAAAGACCCGCAGTCGGGGATTGCGCTGCTAGAGAAGGCCAAGCTCCCACCCGTTTATCTGGCATTCCGGACGAAAGAGTCCGATCGCCCCGCCGCTGCCCAACAAGTTGCCGCGCTGGTTGCCAACGCCAACATGCTCGAGGAAATGGTCGAACCCGTGACCATCGAAAACGCTGGTCAAAAATTCGAGGGCGTCAAAATCCTCGGTTCGAAGATCTCCGCATCCATAGCCGAGGACCGCGAGAGCATGGATGGGGCACTCGACGCCGCCACGGTCGATCAATTGCTCGCGGTGGTGGCGAAGAAAGATCTCGTGATCGTCAGCGGTACCGTCGGGGATTACGTCGTCCTTTACTTCGGCGGCTCGGTCGATGATTTCAAGCTCGCGGGCGACGTGAGCCAGTCGATTGTCTCATCGGATGCCCTCGCCTTCAGCGATGGCTATGCGGCCAAGGAGCTTGCCGCTCTCGTCTATGGTCAGAAGGAGCCGTTAGAAACACTCATGAATTCAGCCGGTGGACTTGCGGATGCGACCAACGGCCTGCGCGACGGTCTGGCCGGATCCGAGGGGCTCGGCGACACCCGCGACCTCGAAGCGTTGTTGCAAATCGTGGCGGAGCGTGAAGCCGCTTTGCGCAAGCTTACCAGCATCGACTCGGTTTGCTCGGTCGCTTTCTTCGAACAAGGGCTCAAGATCGAGTCCTGTGGCGGGACGGATGCTGGCATGGTCGATTGGAAATCCCCTGACAAACTCGCCCGGCTTGGCGATCCAGAAGACGTGTTCTTGTTCGTGGATGTGACCAAGGATGCCGCCTTCGACGAAAAGGCCCGCGCCTACTACGAGGCGCTGATCGAGGCCGCGTATGCGATGACGATGAAAGTCGCCGAGGTCCCGATGGAAGACCCGGAGATGGCCAAGTTCAAGGAAATGGCGACGATGATCGATGGCAAGTTCCGCCCTGACATGGTGGCGTTGTGGGATGCCTTCGGCGATGATTTCGGCGGCAGCCTCGGCCAGGAAAGCGCGCTGGTCGTCGATTTCAAGGGCGGTGCCCCCGCCATTCCAGGGATTCCCCAAGCGGTGTTGGACAAGGCCAAGGTGCCCCGGATTTCCATCATCGCGCCGGTGACGGACCGGGCCAAGCTTTCCGGTTCATGGAACAAGATGAACACCACCCTGACGGGCACGCTCGCCAAAATCAGCGCGATGATCGGACAGGAAATCCCGATGCAAAAGCCGATGAGTTCGGAGCGCGGCGGCAACACCACCTGGTTCTTCCCGATGCCGTTTTTAACGGACGACTTCGTGCCGTCGGTGACCGTGGGTGACAAGTGGTTCGCCGCTTCAACCTCGAAGAACCAAGCGCTCGACCTCATTACCAAGGCCGATGCCGGCGGTGAAACCCGCACCGGTTTCTGGCTCAGCCTCAACTTCAAGACACTTGAGCAATACGCCAAGGAGACTTACAAGTTGGTCGATGAAAATTCCAAAGATCTCACGGGCGAAGCTCTCCCGGACAAGGACGGAAAAGTGATCAAGGACTCGATCACCCTTCTATCGGATCTCGACAAGCTCACCATCCATAGCCGCCGGGAGGGCGCGGTGCTGCGGTCCAGCGTGCATTTCAAAACGCGGTGAGGAGGCGCGGATGACCATTGATCCCATCGCCACGGTTCGCTCGTGTTTCGGCGAGAAATTCGCGGTGCCACGGCAGCCGGGGCTGTGCCCGAGCGCGTGGGGCCGGCTGGTGTTTCATCCGGAGTACCGCAGCCATGAAGCCGTCCGCGGGATCGAAGGGTTTTCGCATGTGTGGCTGATTTTCGGGTTTCACGAAACGCTCGCTCGGGGCTGGAAGCCCACCGTCCGCCCGCCGCGGCTCGGGGGAAACCAGCGGGTCGGGGTTTTCGCGAGCCGCGCGACGTTTCGCCCTAACGGGCTGGGGCTTTCGTTGGTTCGGCTGGAGGGGATCGACACGACGGCTGCTGACTCGCCGGTGCTGCTGCTCGGCGGACTCGATTTGCTGGACGGGACGCCGGTTTACGATGTGAAACCGTATTTGCCGTATGCCGAGGCCTTGCCGGATGCGGCGGGAGGATTTGCCGGCGAGGCGATCGGGCGATTGCCGGTGGAAGTGGAGGCCGGAGCGAGGGTTGATTTCGAGCGTCTGTCGGAGCGCGCGCGCACCGTCGTGTTAGAATCGCTGTCGCTGGATCCGCGTCCGGCGACGCAAGTGGCGGATCCGGCGCGGGTGTTCGGGGCTTTGCTGTGTGGCTGCAACGTCCGGTTCACGATTCGCGACGGGGTTTGCTGGATTTGCGGAATCGCGCCGACGGAAGGTTCGGGGTTGAATGCTTAGGAGATCCGAACTATTCCTTTTTCCATGAAAGGGTTGTTGGTGACAGTGATGGCAGTTTCTCTGGCCTTCCTTCCGGGCTGCAAGCGGCGTGGTGAATCCGTGAAGTCGGACCTCGGGGAGGCGGGCTACAAGATGACCACGGAGGACTGGTTCCGCGCGAGCCGCAGCAACGATGTCACGGCGCTGAAGAAATTCAGCTCGGGAGGATTTGCCGCCGATACCCGGAATGCCGACGGAGATTCCGCGCTCCACGCTGCCGCAGCCGCCGGGGCTCAAGGGGCTGCGGACTACTTGCTCAATCGCGGATTGGCCGTCGATCTTCGCGGTGCCGCCGACCGCACGCCCTTGATGGAAGCGGTGATGGCCGATCAAACGGCGATCGTGCGCTGGCTGCTGCGTCAGGGCGCGGATCCCAATTTGAAGGACAAGGAGGGTTTCAGGCCGCTGATGCTCGCCGTGCGGGAGGGCAAGCCCGGTGCTGTGACGGAGCTCGCTGCTTATGATCGGGAAGACCTTGATCCGGCACTTCTTCTGGCGGCTTTGGTCGGGCGGGCCGATGTGATCGACGCTCTAACGAATTTCGGCGCGTCGGTCTATGCCCGGATGGAAGACGGGCGCACGCCGCTGATGATCGCCGCAGAAAACGGCCACACAGAAGCGGTGAAGCTGCTGCTAGACATTGGAGCCAGCCGTTTCACCACCGATCCGGACGGGCGAACGGCGGCCGACATCGCAACCGCTGCGGGCCACCCCGAGATCGCGGCGTTGATTGCCCGTGATCCGCTGCCTGCGGATCTAGCGTTGGATTCTCCGGCTGAAATTGCCGGATCGATGGATGCATTGGTCGATAGGGCGGTCGCGAAGTCATCTGGAGCCGCCCCGGAACTTGCCGTGTCCATTCCGATCGATGGCGAAACGCTCAGTAACCCGGTCACAAGCCAGGCTCCGCCGGGTGACGAATCCTTTCCCATGCCGCCGTTGGTGATGCGCCACTATCGGGAAAAAGAAGTGCCGGTGCATGTCCGGGCGGTCCAAGGCGAAACCGCCACAGTCAGCATCGCCGGGGTGGCTCCGCGCGAAGTGAAGCTCCGGCCAGGCGATCTGATTCCCGGCTCGAAACTCGTCGTCGTGCGAGTGCGGCGGCGGATGGAAGACAGCAAGGTCAACCTTGGCAGGCCATCGGAAATCTCCGTCGTCGAGGTTCGCGATAGTTCGAGCGGGAAAACCCGCGAGTGGATTTCCGGCGTCCCATCGAATGCCCATGATCCGGTCGCGCTGGTGGAAGACGCCGCCACCGGCAAGCGTTACATCGCATCTCCCGGCCAACGCTTCACCGGGGCGGACGGCGCGGAATATTTGATTTCCGAAGTCCGCCCGAATCAGATGGTCATCAAGGACGTCGCCAGCGGCGGGGTGCGGACGATCCCCTTGCGCGGGCCTCGCGGTTAGTATAGCGTTCCGGCCATGGAATCCGATACCCTCATCGATCACGGCGAGCCAGTCCGCCAATTCTCCGTCATGCTGCCGAACCGTGTCGGCGCGCTCGCCGCGATGGTGAAGCTCCTGCGGTCGCTTGGGATCGAGGTCATCGGCTTGAGTGTCCAGGATTCCCGGGATGCGACGGTGGCACGTCTCGTCGTCTCGGACCCCGATGCTGCCGAGCAATTGTTCATGGAAAAAGGGATTCCCCACACCACCTGCGAGCTGGTGGTGATCGCGATGCGTGAATCCGGTCCCGGGCTGCTCCAGTGTCTCGATTCCCTGATGATCGCGGAAACCAACATCGATTTCGCCTACGCGCTGATGCCCAGTCCGGAAGGGCAGTCAATGCTGGCGATGCACGTCGAGGATTACGAGTTCGCCGTAGCGATCCTCCATCAGAGCGGTTTCAAGCTGATGTACCAGGAAGATCTCAGCCGCTGAGCAGAGGCCGGATGGAAATATTATTTCCGGGCGTTCGGGGCGGTTGACTGCATCCGGGAGAGTCCGTTATCAACCGTTAGCTTGGTTTTGAAAGGACTGGCGGCGTATTTGTTAAGAAATCTATATTTTTAAGATGTATGTAACATTCTAAAAAACAATCAGTTGTGAGGGGGAGTTGTTCACATTTTTTGAACGAAAGTCCCAGCCAAGGGTCCGATAAGGTAAGGAATCCTATGAAATTTTTAACAACTGATTATTCAGCCGCGGGAACAGTGGGTAACTACCGGATTGACACGGAGCGGCGAATACGGATCGAGGAATATCAGGGGAAAACGGGGTTGAGTGATTTGAAGTCGATCCTCTCGTCAATGGCTTCCGACCCTTGCTGGTCGGCGGAATTTCATGGCTTGATCGATTTCAGCGAGGCGGAGCTTGAGTTGACTGCCAACGACGTGCTGCGCCTAGCGCTGGTGCTCCGTCACGAGGCGCATCGTTCCCATGGATGGTTGGCCTACGTGGCAACGAAATCGACAACTTACGGGATTATCCGGATGCTGGGATATTGGTCGCGGAATAGCGGTCGCTTGCGGATCTTCGAGAGCCGCTTGGAAGCCGAGGCCTGGTTGGAAATCAACATCGACCAAGTGCCACCTAGATTCATCAATGAAGACGCGGCTCCAGCTGCGACTGTGTTTCGCAATGTGGTTTGAATCAGGCACCGTGGATCCAACGAATTCCGCGACCCGGAGCGTCTGCCCCCCATTGGCGCGCTGGGAATTCGCGGGATTTGTTGGATCCGCGGTGCCTGTTCAGATCATCAAAACCGGGGATTGCGTCTGAATCCCGGCTCGGGTATTCCTTCGCCTGGCCTCCCCCCCCCGTAATTTGAATTTTCAACCAATCGTCCCGCCGCCCGCCACATGGCTGATTCGTATCTCCGAGGTCTTCGCGGAGTTCGCAGCGAACATCGTGAATGCCTTGGGCGGGGAGATTTCCAAGAAGCTGGGCAGCGAATATTACCTGATCCAGACGCGAGACCCGGGAGCGGTCCGTCAGTCGGAGGCCGCCAGTTACCTCAGGTGGAATTTGCCGGTGGATCACGCGTGGCCGTGCAATCCCGAGAAGATGGAAGGCTTCGTCGAAAAGGCGGCCCAGGCGATGTTCCGGAAATTCGGCGGCCGCCATCCTCAGGCCATCTTCATCGGGCAACTCGATCCGAGCGCCACCAACCGCTATTTCAAAACGCTCGCCTCCAATCTCCGCGGCAGGACGCTCCAGCTTTTTCCGTCCGAGATTGCCGCGTTCAAGGACGTGGAAGCCCAAGACAGCGGGCGGGCGACGCTGTTTTGCCTAGTCGGAAAAGAAGGTCTCTTCTGCGGAATGCAAAGTCCGAAAGACTCCAACGGATTCTATCCGGGAGGCACGAAATACATCAGCCAGAGTTCCCCGGACACGATCAGCCGTGCCGGTGCCAAGATCGCCGAGGCGCTCCATTACCTGCTGATGCACCGTCCGCTGCCCCGGAAAGGCAGCCATTGGCTTGAACTTGGGGCCAGCCCCGGCGGCATGACTTCGGAGCTTCTCAGCAGGAGCTACAAGGTGACCGCGATCGACCGCGCGCCTCTCGACAAGCGGCTGGATGAGCAGCCCGGGCTGTTTTTCGCGATGCTCGACGTGGCCGCCTTCAAGCCAAACGCGAGCATGCACTACGACGCGATCGTTTGCGACATGAACGGCGACGCCCGCGAATCCATCCGGCAGGTCAGCCGCTTGGCGAAGAATCTCAACGCGGGCGGACTCGTCATTTTTACCCTGAAAACCCCGGGAGTGACGACTTTCGGCGAAATGAATGAACTCTATCGACTCGCCGTGGCCACAGCGGTCGAGGCCGGGCTGGGATTGTTCGCGAAGACGCATCTCACTTACAACCGCCACGAACTCACCCTGTTTTTCGAGTCCGCTGCACCGGCTTGACTCGGCATCGGTATTGGCCATCATTCCGCCCCATGAAACGGATCCTTCAATTGACGGCGCTTGCAATAATCGCGCTTTCCCTCAATTCTTGCGGTCTGCCAGCCGCGCTGGGCCGCACGGCGGGTAACCTGGTGCAGGGTGTCGGAAATATCGCGAACTCTGCCATGACCACCGGCCTCTAAGATCCGCTTTGGCGGACGCGTCGGCTGCCATCCGGCTCCACGGTGAAGTGCAGCCAAATCGAATCCGGTGGCAAGAGTTCGGGAAATTTATCCCCCCATTCGGCGATGACCACGCCATCTTGCTCCAGCAACTCATCCCAGCCCAGAGCGAGCAATTCCGCAGCGGATTCCAGCCGATAGAAATCCAGGTGAAACACCGGAAAGCGGCCTCCGGCGTATTCATGCAACAGGCCGAACGTCGGGCTGGTGACCTCGTTCCGGGAGCCCGTTCCCGCAACAAATCCCTTGGTCCAATGGGTTTTTCCCGCGCCGAGTCCGCCGACCAAGGCGATGACCATACCGGACTTTGCCACGACTGCCGCAGCGTGGCCTAGGTTTTCCATGGCTTCGGGTGATTCCGCGTGTCGTTGCATCGGTCCTTCGGAAAGCGGAAATGACGGGTGAAGTCGATCGTAAAATTCCATGCCTTTTAATGAAGGAAGGCTTCTAACATTCCGCTTGGCTTGACGCGCATGCCCGTGAGAGGAAGTTCCGGTCTCAGGCTTTTTTCACCTCGACCCACTGCTTGGTCCTCGCGGATTCGAGAACCGCATCGCAGACGTATTGGGTGCCGAGGGCGTGGCGGAAATCGGGATAGCGTTTCTCGGCGCTCGGGTTATCGAGCGATTTGAAAAACTCCGCCAGCGCGTGGGTGAAGGAATGTTCGTAGCCGAGGCACAGGCCGGGCACCCACCAGTTTCCGGCGTAGGGATGGTCGCCGTCGGTGCAGTGGATGCTGCTCCAGCCGCGGCGGTCGCCGGGGACGCCGTGGTCGAAATAGGCGAGCTTGTTGAGGTCGTGGAGATCCCAGGAGAGCGATTTTTTCTCGCCGTTGATCTCGAAGGTGTAGAGCGCCTTGTGGCCGCGGGCGTAGCGGGTGGACTCGAAGATCGCGAGCGAGCCGTTCTCAAAGCGGGCGAGGAAGGCGCAGGCGTCGTCGATGGTGACGGCTTGCTTCTCGCCAGTGGAGGTGTGGACGCGCTCTTTGATGAATGTCTCGGTCATCGCGCTAACGGAAACGATGTCGCCGTTGATCCAGCGGGCGGTGTCGATGCAGTGGGCTAACAAATCGCCGGTGACGCCGGAGCCGGCGGCGGCGGCATCGAGGCGCCAGAGTCCGGCACCACCTTGCGGGAGTTCTTCGGAAATCGTCCAGTCCTGGAGGAAATTCGCGCGGTAGTGGAAGATGCGACCGAGCTCACCGGCATCGACGATGTTCTTCGCATGGGTGACGGCGGGTAGAAACCGGTAGTTGTACCAAACGAGGTTGGGCAAGCCGGATTTTTCGACCGCCGCGACCATGGATTCGCCTTGCTCGCCATTGAGGGCGAGCGGCTTTTCGCAGAGGATCATCTTGCCATTGGCGATGCAGGCGAGGGCGATCTCGGCGTGAGAGTTGTTGGGCGTGCAAATGTCGATGGCGTCGATGTCCGCTCGTTTCACGAGTTCGCGCCAGTCGGTTTCATAGGAGGCGTAGCCCCATTTTTCGGCGAAGACCTTGACCTTTTCCTCGTCACGGCCGCAGACCGCTTGGCGGACCGGGACGTGTTCGGTATCGAAGAAATGGGCGAGTTGGGAGTAGGCGTTGGAATGAGTGCGACCCATGAAGCCATAGCCGATGAGGCCGATGCGGATTTGTTTTTTCATATGATTGGGAAAAATGGTTGAAATGGAGCATCAGATGATGCATTAATTGATGCATGAGAACGACCGTCACATTGGATGATGAATTGATCGCGGATGCCAGCGTTTACAGCGGCGTTACGGATAAGTCCAAGCTCATCAACATGGCTCTGGACCACTACATCAAACGCATGGCGGCCAAGCGACTGGTCGCACTGGGGGGGACGATGCCGGATCTGGAAGTCCCGGTGAGGTATCGGATGAGGGATGATCACTCGCCCGCAAGAGAAGCCGCTCGTGCATTGGTTGCATTGGGTGGCACGATGCCGGATCTTGAAGATATTCCAAGGCGTCGCCCGGAACCTTCGCCGTTCGTGACTCAAAGCTCGATGGTGGCGGAGGATACTACTGAATACAAAGCCCCCAAAATAGATCAATGAAGCCTGTCGTGGTTGATACAAATATCTGGAGTTATCACTGGCGATCGCCGAATGCCCTGTTGCTGGCAATGATGGAGGATGGGGAAATCTGGACTCATCCGGTGGTAATTGGGGAGCTGTCGATGGGAACCCTCTCGAATCGGGACCGGACATTGTGGGATCTAACTCGGCTCGGAAGGCCTCCTCTCGCGACGGATGCGGAGACGCGGCAGATGGTCGAAGGTCGCCGCTTGTGGGGGCGTGGCATCGGCTGGAATGACGCGAAAATTCTGGCATCGGTCGTGATCGGGAATTGCTGGCTATGGACGAACGATCGGCGGTTGGATGAAATCGCGGGCGAGATGAACGTGGCCTGGCGGGGTTGACGTTAGAGTCCGTTGTCCACTTGGATCATGGCCTGCAGGATGTGCTGCCAGGTTTGCGGCTTTTCGAGAACCTCGTTGGAGAACATGCAGCCGTCCCAACAGATGTGCTTCATGCCACGGGCGGCGGCGTCCTTGAGCCAATAGGTGGACGCACGGGCAATGTCGAGTTTGCCGTTAGGATCGTCGGCGAGGCAATGGCGACCGGTCTTGTCGTGGGAGCCGGTGCCGTGAACCGAGCCGTCGTTCTGAGCGACGTGGAAGTCGATGGTCCAGGGGCGCAGGGCGTCGGTCATGGTGGTGTAAGCGGCCCAAAATTCGTCCTCGCTGTAGCCTTCTTTGAGGAGGGCTGCTTCGGGCGCGTTGTAGCCTAGCAGATAAAGATAGGTGTGGGCGAGGTCCGCCTGAAAGCCGACGGTTTTCGGCATCCCGGTGGCTTCGAGGGTGTCGAGCATGGCTTGCCATGAGTGCATCCCGCCCCAGCAGATTTCGCCTTCGGCGGCGAGGCGTTCGCCGTGTTGCTCGGCGATTTTACCGGCTTCGCGGAAGGTTTCGGCGATCTTCTTGGTGTTGGCGACAGGATCCTTGGCCCAATCGGTGACGGAGCTGGCGGAGTCGATGCGGATGACGCCGTAGTCGCGGACGCCGTGTTCGTTAAAAATCTTCGCGATGCGGCAGGCTTTCTCGACGGCGAGCACGAACTTGCGGCGGGCTTCGGCATCGCCCATCGCGGCGTCGCCCACGGTGCCCGGCCAGATCGGCGCGACCAGCGAGCCGACCTTGAGGTTGTGGCTGGCGATGAGATCGGCGATTTTTCGGATCTCGGATTCCGAGGCGTCGGGGTCGGTGTGCGGGTGAAAAAGGAAGTAGTCGATGCCGTCGAACTTGCGACCGTTCACCTCGGCGGCGGCGGTGAGTTCGAGCATGTGTTCGAGTGAAATTGGCGGATGATCGGTGCCGGGTTCCTTGCCGACCAAGCCGGGCCACATGGCGTTGTGAAGTTTCATAAGAGGTTGAGAGTTTTTGGTTGAGAGTTGAGAGAAAGATTACTGGTGCTTGTAGGCACCCATGGTCGGCGCGTCCGGGTTCACCTCGGGGCCGAAGTAGCGGAGCGCGACCAGTGGCTCTGTTAGCGAGGTGTTCTTGAAGGTGACGCCTTGTTGGGCGGCGGACTCGGTGCAGAAGAATTCGTCGTTGGAGAGCTCGTTGAAGCGGAGGAGCTTCGGGCAGTTGAGGCGCAGTTTGTTAGCTTGGCCTTCGCCTTGGACGACGATGAGCGAGTATGCGCCGTTGTCCTTGATGGTGACGGTGGCACCGGGCTCGACGGTGATTTCCTTGGCGGTGAAATACTGGAAGCCATCGACTTTGCCATAGACGATCCACTTGTCGTGATAGCCTTCGCCTTTCGAGGCGGTGACGGGTTCGAGGTAGTGGTTGTCCTTGAAATTAGGGTCCAGGTTTTTCTCCCAGTCGAGTTGGTCGATGATGAAGTCGATGTCTTGGTGTTTGTCCTTGGGCATGTCTTTGACGAGCAGCGACCATGGGACTTCGCGGCCTTCGACGAGGTTTTGATACATGCCGAAGACGTCGGAGCCCCATTGGGGTTCGTAGGTGCAGAGCGAGCCGGGGGCGTGGAGGATGCAGGGGTCGATGAGCCAGCCGGTGCCGACTTTGAGGCGATAGGCTTTGGATAGATCGAGGATGCCGTTTTCGCCCTTATTCCAGTTGGCGATGCAGTTGCGGACTTGGTCGCGGGTGGTGCCGGGCTCGAAGCCCATGAAGGTGTAGGGGAAATTATTGCCGACGTTGTTGTGTTGCGGCGGGAAATAATACGACTCCGGCTTGCCTTCCTGGCCGACCAAGGCGGCCTGCGCGGCGCTTTGGTGCATGTGGTGGGGGATGGGGCCCATGTTGTCGAAAAACTTCGAGTAAACCGGCCATTTCCCGTATTTTTCCCACAGCGTCTTGCCGATGATTTGCACGCCGGACTCGGCGATCGCATCGCGCAAGGTGAAGCGTTCGTTGCCGACGATGACATAGGACAGTCCTTCATCATTGGCGCGGCCTTCGTTGGCGGTAACGGTGGTCGAACCGAACCAGCGCTCGTCGATGCCGCCACGGTTCAGGCCGTAGGCGTAGGTGTCGTCCGGATGGAGCTTGATGCGCAGGCCGGGTTGCAGGAATGAGCGTGGAACCCAGGTCGGTGAAAGCCGGAGCAGTCCGCCGGTGTCTGCCAGATGGCCGTCTATCAGGGCTTTGAGGTTGGACGAAGTGGCGGCCAGGTCGGAGGTGGTGCGGGGTAGGGTCATGAAGGTTTTTTGGTTTGGTGAATACGCGGGCAACGGCGGCAAATTTCAGCTAGGTGGCGAATTCCCAGTCGAGCGGGACAATAATGCCGGTGCCCGATTCGCCCGTGATCGAGACGGAGTTTTCGCCGTTGGGAATGATGCCAATCACCGCACCGAAGTCCTCTGGCACTGGGGCCACCGCGTGGATCGTGCGCAGCGAGACGGTGTCCTCGGGTCTGAAATGGCGGGTGGTGGGAATGCCGTGCCCGGCGAGCAGATTCCGCCGTGAAATGTCGAGGCCGTTGCTGAAGTGCGAGCAGACTTCCTCGATGCCGATGCGTCCAAGATGTCGGCCATTCCAAGGTGGCGCAGTCCGGCCGCCGTTGGAGATCCACAGCACCGTGGCCGGAAATGCGGCGGGATTCTTGAGGGAAAACCAGAGATAGCCGTCGAGAACGGCCGCAGACCACGCGAACGGCTGCCCGGAAGTGGCCGGGACGTTTGCCATCATGACTAGGTCTTCGTTTCCCGCACGGGCCGGATAGCGCGTTAGGTCGGTCGTGCCGCCAGCGGCCGATTTCACCTCGCGGAGGTCGGTGAAAACCGCGCCATCCGCGAGCGCCTGGCTCTCTCCATCAGCCGGATTTGAGAAAGGGCCGGGAAACACCGAGGCCCAATGAAACTCACTGGTGGTCACGCGCCCGGCTCCTTCCGGCAGCTCGGAGAAATCGAGGACCGGATGGGTGCCGTAACTGAAATCGCCGTCGAGATTTGAAATCCGATGCTCGGTGAAAATCGCGTGCTGGCCCGGGCGGACGGCCACGATTTTCTCGAGGCGGGCACCGGAATCCGAAGCCTCCATAGTCAGACGCAGGGATCGCGCATCGGCTGCTAGGAGGGACCACCGGGCATTCGCCGGATCTCCGTGCGGTGGCCCGTTGGTTTGTCCACCGAAGGGCAGGCACAGGAAATCCCCGCGCAGGACGGAGAGAAGCGGCGCAATTTCCGGGAATTCCGCCGGCTCCCACGGTGCCAGGGAGTATGGCGAAACATCGCGCCCGGGCAGATGGAACACCACCGGCGCGAGGTGGCCGCCGCGAGCCGTAAGGTCGAGATCGAGTTCCGGCGTCGTTAGGTGGAACGACGGTTCGCCGTGGACAAGAGGCATGGCCAGCTCAGGCTTTGAGAATTCCGCGGGCGGCGAGGTTGTTGAGGCGGCGGGCGATGTCGCCCAGTCCGTCGGCGGTGACTTCGGTGTAGCTGCGGCCGTCGCGGGTGTCGATGCCGTGGCCGGGATCGAGTTTGCGGAGCAATTCGAGCGCCGGATCGGTGTGGTCGAAAACCTCGACGAACACGTGCTTCAGCTCGCCGGTCGTGGCGGCAGCTGTTAGTAACGCGCCGATCCAGCCGTCGTCGGTGGACAAGCAGCCGCGCGTGGTTTTGGCGGAGGCGTGGAACACCCCGAGTTCCCCGGCGGCACCAATCTGGGCGATGAGCGCCTTGTTTTCCGCGATGGATAGACCGGAGTCCCCGCAATGCGCGGCATCGACGAGGAGCTTGAAGAACTTTTTGCCGAGCGCCTTGTTGGCTGCGCTGACGAACGCCCAGCCGCGGTCGATGTTGGTGAACGTCTTGAACTCGCCGGGTCGAAGAAACTCGATGTGCCAATTCTCCACGCACGAACCCTCGATCCCAGCTTCCTGATAGACCCGCAGGTGGACCTTCACGTTCTGCTCGAGCGCCTGCTGGAATTCACTGCCGATGCGGGGTTCGTCCGCGCTCATCCACTCCTCGATCGAGGTCGATGAAACATGGCGGATGCCGTGGGCGATGGCCGCCTTGAGCCCCGTCACCAATTGCGCGACGACGGCACCTTCATCCGCCGGATTCATCGGATCCGCGCCGCCGACCATGATGATGAAGTGGACTTCCAAGTCCATCGCCTTGAGTTCGTCGATCATTTCCGTGACCTCGCCCGGATCGGCCGAGGCGAAAAACGGGATTTGCACGATGCTCATCTTGACGGGTGAAAGGTCGCGGAGCGTCCTCATTTCCGAGACTAGGCGCAGCACCCCATCGGCATCGCGGGGGAATTTGCCGTGCTCGTCGGGGACGATGCCGCCGACGAATTTAAAATGGGTCGTAACGACGCCAAGCTGGACATGGGGTCTGATGGCGATTTTTGCGGACATGCGTCCAGTAAAATGGCGTAACTCCGGCGGGGGAAGTTCGAAATTCGGCAAAAAACAGCCCAACCGGGATTCCTCCGAGGGCCACTCTCCGCCACAAGTTTATGATCCGGTTAGGAAAATAACCAAGAGGGCGATCCGACGATCACCCTCCTTGCGGGGAATGACCCGGACAATGCCGGTCAGGGGATTTATTCGTGAGGGCTGTTCCAGACCCGGGGGAGCGTCTCGGGATCCGCGCTGGTGATTCCGGGGCGGGATTTTTTGATGGCACTTTCGGCGAGGAAGGCGGCCCATTCCTCGTCGTAGCTGCTGAACCAAGTTTTACGTCTTGCGGGGGCACCGCCGGATGCAACCTTGTGGAGCTTTGCATAGGCTTTGGCAGGCAGATCGGCTTTGAGGCGGGTGCCTGTGGGTTGTTCAGGGGTCGCTTTCATTTCGGTTTTCGGGAGTTACTTTTTTTGAAAAAAACACGCTTGAGTCACTATACAAGGGGTCATTCATTTGCGAGAGATTTCCTGTGAATTTTTTTTTGACGTGATCGCCGCTACACTTTGAACAAGTCGCCGCGTTTTCCGCCGAGGACGGCGGCTCCCACGATCGCGACGGAGAGAAATACCATGGCCCAGACACCGAGTGCGGCGGCGAGTTCGGTGCCGTTGCCGAGGGTGCTGAGCAAGGTGTAAATCGCCTTGGTGATCGGGTAGTGTTGGGCTTGTTGCGCGAGGATCAAACTGTCGCTCACCTCCAGCATGGCGAAGGCGAAGGCGAGGATAGCCCCGGCGGCGAGATTCGCGCCGATGAGCGGAATGGCCACCCGGCGGAGCGTGCGGAGCGGCGTGGCACCGAGCGATTTCGCGGCTTCTTCCAAGGTGGGATTGCTCTGTTGCAGACCGGCGACCGCCGACCGGACAATGTATGGAAGCCTGCGAAAGGCGTATGCGACCACGATCAACAGGAACGGGCTGCCGCTGGCACCGACGAGGAAATGGAAGGTTTTTCCCTCCTGCGACAGCGCGAGGTAGCCGAAGGCCATCACCAGCCCGGGCACCGCCAGCGGCAACATCACCACCGCGTCTAGGATGTTGCGGAATTTCAGATCCGAGCGCACCACCACCCAGGCGACCGACAGCCCGATGACCAAGGCGACCAAGGTGGCGCATCCGGCGTAGAGCAGGCTGTTCTGGATCGATGGCACGACCAGCCCGTTGCCCAGTGCCTCAATGTAATGACGCATCGTCAGCTCGTCGGGAATCACCGTGCCATACCAGCGGCCCGCTAAGGAAAGCAGCAACACACCTAGGTGGGGAATCGTCGCCAAGACAAACACGCAGAGGAAACAAAAGCTGCACGCTGCGGATTTCCAGCCGCCAAGACGGAGCGAGGCGGTGCGCCCTTTCGGCCTCGGTGCGGTGCCGAGCGGCGAGCGGCCCATGAGCAACTTCGACACCGCGAATACCCCGGCGGCGGCGACCAGCAACACGGCGGTCAGGGCGTAGGGAATCGGATTTTTGTCCATGCCCTTGAGCCCGTCGAAAATTTGCACCGGGGCCACCCGCGCATAGTCGAAGACCAGCGGCACGCCGAGCTCGGTGAAGGCCCAGATAAAAACGATGGATGCACCCGCAAACACGCCGGGCAGCGCAAGCGGCAGGGTGATCCGGAAAAACCGCTTCCACGGCGGGCAGCCGAGGTTTTCTGCGGCTTGTTCCATCGCCGGATCGAGGTTGGCCAGGGCGGCGGCGATGTTCATGTAGAGGATCGGATAGAGGTGCAGCGCGTTCATCAGCACGATGCCCAGGAACCTCCCGTGGGCCAGCCAATCGTAGGGCAGATCCGCGTCCATTAGGCCGGATTTGATCAGCAAGGCGTTGCAAGCGCCATTCACGCCGAGCATTTGTTTGACCCCGACTGCGCCGACGAAGGGTGGCAGGATCATCGGCGCGAGGACCAGCACGCCCAACGCCGGTTTCCCGAAAAAGTCATAGCGGTGGCCGATGAGCGCCAACGGGAACGCGATGGCCAGGGTGGCCAGCGTGCTGGCGATCCCCAGCGTGAACGCGTTCCATAGTCCCTCGCGGTAGATTGGATTGCGGAAAATCGAGGCGAAGAAATCCAGCGTGAAATAGTGCGAGCCATCGGCCCGCGTGCCTTCGAACGCCTGCTTCACCACCATCCCCGCCGGATAGATGAAGAACCCCGCGAACAGCACGCTGACGAGGATCGAGATGGTGATGGCGTTGCCGCGTTTCATGACAGTTTGATCCAGCTCGTCACGAAAATGGAAATGACAAATCTCACGCGTGCTAAACTGTGAAAGTCAACCCACTGCGTGAAGGAAAATGTCCAATTGCCCGGCTCTCAATGAGTGCGTCCCACATGGCAGAAGGCATCAACGATTCCGCCATCTGGATTCACGACCGCAGCAGTCTGCTTCTCGCACCCGCCGCACCCGCAGTTGCGCCAGTGGTCCCTCAATAATCCCAGAAGCGGCTTCAGTCTTGCTGCTCCTTGATCCAAGCGGTGATCTTTTGATCGTCGGCTCCGGAGGCCCAAAGATGGCGGAGGAAATCCGCGAGGTGGATGCCGCCGTGGGTTTTCAGGAAATTGCGGTCGCCGCCGCAGCCGAACATCAAGTCGGGATCGAGTTCGCCTCGGAGTTTTGCCCGGCCTTTGGCGAGGAGGCGCGGCAGGTAGGCCATCCCCTCCAGTTCGTCGCCGAAGGTCGGGACATCGTCGCCGGTCAAGACTGCGGCGCTGGGAATGCCCTTTTGGGCGGTGTGGAAATAATCCCGGCGGACCGCCGCGACCAGCAGCGCGGTCGAAATCGACGGCTCTCCCGCATCGCCGAAGTCCTCAATGAAATCGAAGAACTCGCGCGGCTTACAGCCGATGCCAGCGAGGAATGCCGAATCCTCGCAGGTGTAGTATTTTTCGAAATCCCGGTCGCCGGACTGATAGGCGGCGAGACAGCGGTCGAACAGGGCGAGAAAGGTGTCGTTCCAAGTCATGGCGACAATAGAGCGAAAAAATCAGTTCTCCGCATGCTTTTTCTTTTCAATCGGCGCGATCGCGTCGATCGCCGCGAGCAACGCGTCATCCGGCATCGGCGACTGGAGCGCGTCGAGCGAGTCGTCCAACTGCGCCACCGTGCGGGCACCGATGATCGACGAAGTGACCGCTTGCGAGCGCAGCGTCCACTGGATCGCGAGGTGGTTGAGCGGCATCCCGTGGGCCGCCGCGAGATCGCCGAGCGCCCGGATTTTTTCCTGCTGCGCGGCGACTTGCTCGACCTTGAGGAAGCCCTCGGCTCGCGCGGCGCGGGAGCCTGCCGGAATGCCGTCCACGTATTTCGGCGTGAGCATCCCTTGCGCCAGCGGGCTGAACACCACGCAGCCGATTCCTTCCTCCAGCAGATAGTCGAGGATGCCTTCGCTTTCCGGCCAGCGGTTCAGAATCGAGTACGGCGGCTGATAGATCAGGCAGCGGATGCCCATTTCCTTGAGGATTCTAACGGCCTTTTTCAGCCGCTTGAGCGGGTATTTCGAAAGGCCGGCGTAGAGGGCCTTGCCGCTGTTCACGGCGGTGGCCAGCGCCGACATCGTTTCCTCGAGCCGCGTCTCCGGGTCCGGGCAGTGGGAGTAGAAAATATCGACGTGGTTCTGGCGGAGGCGCTTGAGCGATTGATCGAGCGAGGCCAGCAAATGCTTGCGCGATCCCGCCTGGCCGTAGGGGCCGCTCCACATGTCGTGGCCGGCCTTGGTGGTGATGATCAGCTCGTCGCGATGACAGGCGAAGTCCTCCACTAAGATGCGCCCGATGTTTTCCTCGGCCGAGCCGGCGGGCGGGCCGTAGTTGTTCGCGAGATCGAAATGGGTGACACCCCGGTCAAACGCGCGGTGCATGATCCGGCGGGCTTCCTCGAAATCATCGACGTGGCCGAAGTTGTGCCAGAATCCCAGCGAAATGGCCGGCAGTAAGACCCCGGAATCCCCGCAACGCCGGTAAGGCATGCGACCGTCGTAGCGCGCTGAATCAAACATGGTGTAAAATTGGCGGCTCACCCATCCCTTGCCAAGCTCAACCACCTGACGGACGCGCGAAATCCACCCGGCTTCAACCGGCCTGCTGCCACCGCAGCGCGAAGATCAAGGAGGGGCGATACGCGATCACCCACGTCAATGGGAGGAGGATTGGAAGCGGTTAGGTTAGCCTCCCCTCATCGGCCCTTCATTGGCATCGGCGGACACGTTCCGCCGCTCCGTGGTATTCCAGAATTTGGGCGCACCAACGAGCCACCAAGCGCGGGAGAAACGGGGGTTATAGTTTTGAACCCGGCAGCGTGAAGAAAAATGTCGCGCCTTTTCCGAATTCGCTCTCGGCCCAGACGCGGCCGCCATGGCGATCGACGATCCGTTGCACGATCGCGAGCCCCACGCCCGTTCCTTCGAATTCGTCAGCGTGGTGAAGGCGCTGGAAGACGCCGAAAAGCTTGTCCGCAAAACGCATGTCGAACCCCGCGCCATTGTCCTTGATGTAGTAAATCGGTTCGTCGCCTTGTTCGCTGGCGCGCGTGCCGATTTCGATTTCGCCCACCTCCCGCTGCTTCGTGAACTTGATGGCGTTGCCAATCAGGTTCACCCAGAGCTGGCGGATCATTGATTTCTCGCCGCGTGCGGGCGGCAGCGGGCGCAGATCGAGCCGCAACTTGCGTGCGGATTCGTGCGCGGCGAGGTTCTCGAAGACCGCCTTCGCCAGCCCGTCCATATCCACCGGAGCTGGCTCCATCTGCTGCCGTCCGAGCCGCGAGAAGGCGAGCAGGTCATCGATGAGCTGCCCCATCCGCAGCGCCTCGCTGTGGACGATGGCGAGTAATCGGCGGCCCTCGTCGTCGAGCCGCTCGCCGTAGTCATTGAGCATGATCCGCGAGAAGCCATCCACAGCACGCAGCGGTGCGCGCAGGTCGTGTGCGACGGAATAGGTGAACGCTTCGTGTTCCTTCACCGCAGCCATGAGCTGCGCGGTGCGATCGCTGATCCGCTGCTCGAGTCCGGCATTGAGCTGGCGGATTTGCTCCTCCGCCTCGCGTTTTTGACTGATGTCGGTATTGGTTCCAAACCAGCGCACGATGTTCCCCTCCGAGTCTTTCAACGGGAAAACCCGCGTCAGAAACCAGCGGAAACGGCCATCTGCCCCGCGCAACGGAAACTCCATCTCGAACGGCTCGTGAGCGGCAATCGCGCCCGTCCAGCGCTCCATCACCCGAGGCAGCACTGTGGGATCATGCACACTCTGCCAGCCCCACCCCTCCATCTGTTCAGGGGTGGTGCCGGTGTAGTCATACCACCGCTGATTGTACCAGAAAACAAACCCGTTCGGCTCGGCCATAAACGCCAGTTGCGGGATGGCGTCCGCCATCGTGCGGAAGCGGCTCTCACTCTCGCGGAGCGCATCGCTGGAGTTTACCTGCGCCGCCATCGAGCTGTTGAGCCGGAGCAGCCCCGACGTGAGCAAGACCAGGCTCAGCACGGTACCGAGCGGAAGGATGGCGACGGTCCGCTCGGCGATTGCGTGCGACTGCGCCGTCCGGGCCGCGAGCAGCCGCTCTTCCTCCGCCTTCATATCGTGCAGAACCGCGCGGATTTGATCGCTCAACGCCTTGCCCCGGCCCGTGGCGATCAACTGCGCTGCCGCCGCGAATCCGCTGGTCCTGCGCAGCATGATCACTTTCTCCGAAAGCTCCAGTCGCTCGGTGAAGCGCTTTTCCAGCACCGCGAGCCGCACCTGTTGGGACGCGTTGTCCGCCTCCAGCTTGCGCAATTCCCGCAGAACCTGCCACACCCTGGGAATTGCGTTGTCGGCG
Organism: Akkermansiaceae bacterium; assembly: GCA_031371325.1. GTDB lineage: Bacteria > Verrucomicrobiota > Verrucomicrobiia > Verrucomicrobiales > Akkermansiaceae > Luteolibacter. Next base: position 30,859 of record JANMJJ010000209.1, read on the forward strand.
AGTCGGAGAAAGCCCTCGTCTCCCGTGATCACAAAGCCGCGCGTGCCGCTCTGCTCCTCATCGTGAGCGCCCCTCAACTCGCCAATCTGGGCAATACCTTCGTGCGTGTCCTGCACCCATGCTGTGGCTTCCACCAGCGCCGTCGTGTTCCGATGGGCATAGGCGGCCACCGCGACGAGCAGCACTAGACCTGCGACGAACCCGGCGGTGAGCCAGCTCTGGATCAGCCATCGCATGCCAGCTTCCCTCCACGCAACAGCGAGCAAGGCCGCGCCGAGCAGCACGAAGAGTGAGGCCGTGTGGATCGCCATGCCGGTGAGTCCCCACCAGCCATAACCGATTGAGAGTCCCGCGAAATAACCGAGTAGGGCAAACAGGCCGATCGCGGCGACCAACGTGCCGAGCCAGCTCAGGACCAAGGGGCGGCGGGCATTCCCGGGTGGCCGACTCATCAGCCAGAGTGCCGCTGCCGTGAGCGCGAAGCAAATCGCCGTGTTCGGCCCCATGCGACCGCGATGCGAGATGCCGACTGCGGGGGCATGGTCACGGAAGAGAACCTCGTCGATGCCGAGATTCCAACCTGACACGTATTCCACCAAAGTGAGCAACGCGATCACGCCAACGATGACCGCGCAGACTCGCGCGGCGCGGTTGAAGGGACGGCCACGCATTTGCAGCAGCCACATCGCCGCGCCACACAGCACGAAGCAGAGCGCCGTGTTCGCCTTCATGGTCACCGCGCCAGACACGATTTCTGTTAGCGCAGGGAAACCGAAGGCCCATCCGAACAACACTAGAACTCCGACGAAGATCGAAACTGCGCCACTCCAGCGGGCGATCCGCCGGGGGCCTGCCGCCGCGAGGATTTCAGGTTCAGCGATCATCGATGGAACAGGCCCTCGCGGATTAACAGGTTGAGGTTCACGGACGAGATCTTTCTTTGGGAAACGAGGCTACGACTGATTCACTGCGACTTCAAGAGATGGAATTACGACACGACCGCCCGGCTGAGCGCCCAGGCAACTTGCGGAACGTACACAAAGCCGTGCGCGTCGCCGCCTTTCGGATCGACGATGAACTTGCTGCTTTCGAGGTTGTGGAACTTGCCGGGCTGCAACTGATAGGGTTGGCCGGTTGCCAACAACTCTCTGGCGGTGGCGGAGATTTCCCCGGACTCCATCTGTTGCGCACCGTTGGAGCCGAGGCCGCCGAATTCATCGTCGGCGTCGCCGAAGCCGGAGGCATTGTCGCGGCTGATGCGCGAGGCGGTCGGGTAAGCTTTGCCGACGGCGGTGTCGTTCTTGGTGTGGGTGACGAGGATCGGCCCGGCGATGCGCTGGGTGTCCACGACGCTGCGGAAGGAGCCGTTGCGTTTCCGTGAGAAGCCATTGTGGGAAAAGGCTGCCTGCAACAGCGACAGGCTGTGGAGTTTGCGCGTCGTGGAATGGGCGGCGGCGGCAGTGACCACGCGCCCGCCGAAGCTGTGGCCGGCCAGGTGGATGCGCCCGACCTGGCTCGCGAGCTTGTCGAGCAGCGGGGCCAGCCCGGTCTTGCCGACGTTTCCGGCGCGCTGCTTCATCTCGAAATAGGTGGTTAGATTGAGGAGGTTGCTCACGCCGTTGACCGCGCCGGAGAAGAAGCTGCCGAATCCAGCCGCGTGGCCCGCGCCTTCACCGTCCGCTGCTGGGGCGGCTGGAAGGGCGTCGGGTGCCGTGGCGCGTTCGAAGATGACCTCCGCCGGGGCCCGGAAAAAAATCGCGGAGCCGTCATCCTTGCTTTGCCCGTCCGCCTGGCTGTCGTCGGGATCCAGCAGGCCGCGCAGCGTTTCCACGAACTCGCGCTGCGAGTCGGTGTCGTCCTCCAGCTTGGGGACGAGCTTGCGGAGCGCGGCCAACCGATGGTCGTCACCGGCGTCGTCGAAGAGCGGGGCGGCGAGGTCGATCGCGGCGAGCATTTCCGCTTCCGAGGCGACCTTGTCCACGGCCCCCGCAGCTGCGGCACCGCCTGCAACCTTGTCAGCGGCCGGCTGGGTCATGAGTTGATCGAACTTCTTGGATGGCCAGATGACGCCGATGATCGCGATCTTGCGCTGTTGGATCGCGGGTTCGTGGGCGGTGACATCGGCGAAATTGCCGAAGAGTTTGGTATAGAGCGCCTCGGCGTCGGCACGGTCGTTGTTCCAGCCGTGGGAGACGACGATGAGGTCGGTGGATCCAGCCGGGACGGTCGGCTGCGAGAGAAGTTTGCCCGCCTTGTCGAATTCGGCGGTGCTGTAGGGGATGCCCTTGATGGTGTCGTTCATGAGAGTGGGGAGTTAGAGTGTCAAACGGATTGGATGGCGCGCATCAGGTCCAGCAGACCCGCGCCTTGGAAGTAGCGGTCGCGACCGAGGTCGGTCGCCGTGGAGGTGAAGATCTGCTTCACCTTTTCGGCCTCGCCGATGTACTCGCGGCGGATGGAGAGGAATGCGGCGACCGCGCCGCTGACGTGCGGCGCGGCCATGCTGGTGCCGCTGTTCTCGAAATAAAAGCAGTCGCCAGACTCGGTCTCGCGGCGGACGAGCGTGCTGCCAGCGGCGGCGCAGGAGATGATCTTTTCACCGGGTGCAAGCAGGTCCGGTTTGGCGCGGCCGTCGCCGGTCGGACCTTTGGACGAGAAATAGGAAACGCCATACATGTGCGGCATGTCGCGGTGGGTGGAGCCGACGGTGATCGCGTATTCGGCGTTGCCAGGGTCATTGATGGTTAGATCGAGGCTGGCGTCGCTAACCCCTTCCTTGGTTTGCAGGCTGCCGTAGCCGGTGTTACCCGCAGCGATGACCACCACGACGCCCGATTTCACCAGCCGGTTGACCTCCACGCAGAGCGGGCTGTAACCGCAGGCGAACCACTTCGGATCAAACGAATGGCCCAGGCTCAAATTGATGCCGTGGATCTTTAGGTCGCGCCCGTAGCCGTTGATGAGCTGGACGTGCGAGATCGCGGCGATGACATTGCTGGCTTTGCCGATCCCGAATTCATCAAGCACCTTGAGGCTCACGAGCTTGCACTTGGGGGCCATCCCGCTGACCGCGTCGAGGGATTTCGAGCGGGGCACCTTCTTGCCGCTGCCGTCGAGTTCGTTCCAAACGGCGAGCATCTCCGCAGAGTTGGAGCCGTCGATCAGCGACTGCTGGCCGGCGATGATTCCGGCGACGTGGGTGCCGTGTCCGAATTCATCATTCAGCGGCTGCGGTCCGCCCGGCGCGCCGGTGAAGTCTGCGTGATAGGGCGACGCCGGATCGATATTGGCATGAAGCTTGAAGTGCGGGTGAAGCGCGTCGATTCCCGTGTCCAAGACCGCCCAGGTGATCCCGTCACCGTGCGCGCTGAACGAGTGCTGCGCGGCATCCACTTTCACCGTGCGGATCGAGCTGGTGATGCAACTGCGGATTTCGAAATCGGGCCAAATGTGGTGGATCGTGCGGAACCGCGAGAGCTCGATCTTGGGTGCCGTGCCGACCGCTTTGGCGACCTCCTTTGGGGTGCCGCCGACCGCATCCTTCACGACATCCGGCATGCCTTTGGTGGCCAGTTTCACGAGTTTTTCGGCCTCGCGATTGTCGATCTTGACGAGTTCCTGGATCACGCTCCCTTCGAGCCGTGCGAAGACATATTGGTTGCTCACTGCGGTTTTGTAGTCATCGACGCCTTGGTCAGGGTCGGTCACATGAGCTGCCTTCTTGGCCTTTTCGATGTATTCCTTGATCAACTTCTTGGCGACCCGGCGCGGATCGGAATTTCCAGATCCAGAAGCGTCCACGGCTTCCTGCGGCTTTCCAAGCGGTTTGAAACTCAGGTTGATGTCGATGGTCACCTCGAACCGGGTTGGCCAGATCCGCTCGACCGCAGCGGACTTGGCCTGAAGGTAACGAATGACCGGCCCCTCAAGCGACGCGAAGGCGACGTGCCCGTCGATTTCCGGATCCGGGGCGTCGATGGTCTGAGGCGATTCGGGTTTCAATTTTTCCTTCGCCGCTAACAAATTCTCACGAACCGCAGCAAGCGCGGCGTCGGCTCCGCCGGGAAATTCCGGGTGCAGGAAAACCGCCGCATTGTGTTCCGCGCGGATTTTCGGATAGAGGGTTGCAAGCTGTTCGGTGACCGCAGATTCCAGATTGATCTGCTCAATCAGGGGTAGCGCGATGACCGAGCGGGCCAATGTCGCCGGATCAAAGCCGTGCGGTTCACGCCCGGAATCGGGCCTCTGAGGACTAACCATAATCTGACATAACCCCAATCGGCCGGGATTGGGCAAGCCAATTCCATGGCGCGCCCACGCGGAAGCCCTCGTGGTGGGCGGCCTTGGGTTGCCGTGGAATCGGCAACGGCGGACGCCCTCATTTCAACACGTAGCCGACCAGATTGATGGAGAGTCCGTTGGGCGTGTAGTTCGAGATCCTGTATTGATAGAATGTCAGTGTGGCGGCCACCGGCTTGCCCGACGCGTCTTTGAACACGGCAGCCCCGTTAGGGGAGGCGGTCTTTGAACTCGGCAGCTTGGCGTAGGAGTTGGCGCTAGTGCTGGAACTCAGAAACGCGATCGAAAATCCCGGTCCGGTCAACTCGCCCTTTCTGCCGATCGTGAAAGTGACCTTCTGGCCTTTCTTGAACTTGGGGATTCCCTCGGGAACTGGCACGTTGGCCTTTACATTGGTGCCAATGGTCTGGCTGGACTTCGCCACTTGGACCGTGAAGGTGAATTTCCTGCCGGGGGCGAACCCGCCGAAGGAAGCCGCCTGGGTATGGGTAGCGGAGAGAAGGGAACCGCAAAGGAGGAGGAGTTGGAGTGAGATGGTTTTCATGATGTGTTTTTCGAGGTAGCTGATAGATATCGGGTGGATTTTCCGGGCACAAGGTAAAAGTTGGTGAACTTCTGTTGGATTCGCGGGCTTTCACCATGCCGTGATTGTCAGCCCAAGCTGGCTGAAGAAGCCACTGTCCAATCGTTGTTGGAGAAGCATGTGGCCATTGGACCGGTTCAGGCTGATCGCGTTGGCAAGGACGATACCCACACCCGCCGTGATGGAAATCTGTCCCCAAATCCGGCGGCTCGCGTGGATGCCTATCCGGTAGGACATGAGTTCGATGTCGCGTGACTTTCCCTCGTTGTCGGAAATGTTCCAAATTTCTCCGGTGGAATCACTTCGGATGGAAAACCTCCAGTTCCCGTCGGGCCGGTAGGTTGCGGCAAAATTCGGGCCGCAAAGGCCGATCCGGAGCCGGTCGTGGACTTGCCAGTCGAATCCAAGGCCCGGATGGAAGTCCACGTCACCCGAGAGACCGGTGACGGCGGCACCGAAGCCGGCCGACAACGTTTCATGGAACTGGTAGGCCGCTCCGCCCGCGATATCGAAGGTGAGATCATCGCTTCCAACATCCCGGAAATCGGTAGCCACGCCAGTCCTTGCCCACACGCCGAACATCCAGGGCGAGTCCGTGCGAGTGGCGGCTAACAGGGCGCTTGCCTCCAACACGGACGGGTAAACGCTGAAGGTTTTGAGGTGGTTCCTGTCGATGGGGATCGATGTGGGAACCTGGTTGAAGCGGAGGATTGTGGCCCTGCAATCGAATGCCGGCTGGAGCGTCAGGTTTTCCGCTAGAGGAATTTCGTCCGGAAGCAGCACGTGAAAGCCGAAATCCGCCACTTCCAAATTTCCCGGAGTCTCGTTGAAATGCATGCCACCCGCATGGCTGGCGTAGGCGACCGGATCATCCCATCCGACGATGTTAGGCCGGGCGGGGAGTGAGGTGACACACGCGATCCAAACTGCGGAGGATGCGGCATTGTTCAGCATTCGCGAGGTGGATGGCTGGACAAATGCCGGGATTCAAATTTCCTCACGGCAGGTGCGTCGAGCCCATCAGGAAGCGGTCGCACTCGCGGGCGGCACCGCGGCCTTCGTTGATCGCCCAGACGACGAGCGATTGGCCACGGCGGACGTCGCCGGCGGCGAAGACTCCGGGGACGTTGGTGGTGAAGGTGCCGTGCTCGGCCTTGATGTTCGAGCGGGCGTCGGTTTCGAGGGCGAATTTTCCGACGACTTCGGTTTCCGGGCCGGTGAAGCCCATCGCCAACAGCGCGAGCTGGCAGGGGATCACGCGGAGCGTGCCTTCGACATCCTTGGGGTTGAACCGGCCTTGCTCGTCCTTGGCCCATTCGATTTCGACGATTTCGAGACCGCTTAGCTTGCCGGTTTCGTCCTTGAGGAAACGCTTGGTCTGCACGAGGTAATGGCGCGGGTCGCGGCCTTGGAGCGCGGCGGCTTCTTCCTGGCCGTAGTCCATTTTGTAAACCTTCGGCCACTCGGGCCATGGGTTGTTAGCGGCGCGCTTGTCCGGCGGCTGCGGCATGATTTCAAGTTGGATGACGCTCTTGCAACCGTGGCGCAGGCTGGTGCCGACACAGTCGGTGCCGGTGTCGCCACCGCCGATGACGACGACGTCCTTGCCGGTGGCGTTGAGCGCGGGGTTGCTGCCGTCGAACTTGTGGTCGAGCTGATAGCGGGTGTTGGTCGTTAGAAACTCCATCGCCATGTAAACGCCATCCGCGTCGCGGTTTTCGATGGGCAGGTCGCGGCCCTGGGTCGCGCCGCAGCAGAGGACGACGGAGTCGAAGTCCATGCGCAGGCGCTCGGCGGTCCATTCGCTGTCCTTGCCGATGAAGATGCCGGTTTTGAAAACGATGCCTTCCTCCGCCATCAGATTCACCCGGCGTTGGACGACGAGCTCTTTGTCGAGCTTCATGTTAGGAATGCCATACATGAGCAAGCCGCCGATGCGGTCCTCGCGTTCGAAGACGGTGACGGTGTGGCCAGCCTGGTTGAGTTGGTCCGCACAGGCGAGTCCGGCGGGACCGGAGCCGACGATGGCGATCTTTTTTCCCGTGCGGATCGCCGGAATCCGCGGGATGACCCAGCCTTCTTCCCAGCCGCGGTCGATGATCGCGCACTCGTTGTTTTTGATCGTGACGGCAGGCTCGATGACGCTGAGCACGCAGGAGCCTTCGCACGGAGCCGGGCAGACACGGCCGGTGAACTCGGGGAAATTGTTGGTCTTGTGGAGCCGTTCCAATGCTTCCTTCCAGCGTCCGCGGTAGATGAGGTCGTTCCATTCCGGGATCAGGTTGTTCACCGGGCAACCGCTGGCCATACCGGAAACCATGTGGCCGGTGTGGCAAAACGGAGTGCCGCAATCCATGCAGCGCGAGCCTTGGGCACGTTGTTGTTTCTCGTCGGAATGAATCTTGAACTCGCGCCAGTTCTTGATGCGCTCGAGTGGTGCGGCTTCGGAATCGGTGACCCGCTCCACTTCCATGAATCCTGTTGGCTTGCCCATTTGATCAGATAGTAAAAAATAAACGATGTGTGTCTTAGTTGCCGCCGACGCGCGAGAGATCCTTGAGGTTTTCCTCGAAGGCGGCCATCGCGGCCTCGTCTCCAGTTAGACCTTGTTCCTCGACTCTTTTGAATGCTTCCAGCATCCGCTCGTAGTCGCGGGGCAGGACTTTGAAGAACTTCGGCAGCTCGGCATTCCAGTTTTCCAACAGGAACTTGCCGCGCGGTGAACCGGTGTAGCCGACGTGTTTTTCGATCGTGGACTTGACCGTGCCGATGTCGGTGTCGCTGCACTCGATGAGCCGATAGAGATTGACCATCTCCTTGTTGAGGCGCTTCTCGAAGAGCCCGTCGATGTCGTAAACATAAGCGACCCCGCCGGACATGCCGGCCGCGAAGTTGCGGCCGGTTTCTCCCAGCACGATCACTTGGCCACCGGTCATGTATTCGCAGCCGTGGTCGCCCACGCCTTCGACGACCGCCAGCGCGCCGGAGTTGCGGACGCAGAAGCGCTCGCCGGCGATGCCGTTGAAATAGGCTTCACCGCTGGTCGCGCCGTAGAGGGCGACGTTGCCGATGATGATGTTCTCCTCGGGCTTGAAGCGTGCTTCCTTGGGCGGATAGATGATGATCTTGGCTCCTGACAGGCCCTTGCCGACGTAGTCATTGGCGTCTCCTTCGAGGCGGAAGGTCATGCCCGGCGGGGTGAAGGCACCGAGCGATTGGCCGGCGCTGCCCGTGAATTTCATGTCGATGGTGTCTTCGGGAAGACCCTTGCTGCCGTATTTGCGGGAGATCTCGCTGCCGGTGATGGTGCCGACGACGCGGTTGACGTTGATGATCGGCAGATCGATGCGGACCTTCTCGCCGCGCTCGATGGCGGGCTCGCACAGGGCTAACAAGTGGGTATTGTCCAGCGCGTGCTTGAGGCCGTGATCCTGGCCGATCTGGCAGAAAGCGCCAACCTTGTCGCCGACGTCCGGCTTGTGGAAGATGCTGGTTAGATCGACACCCTTGGCCTTCCAGTGCTCGGTCGCCTCATTGGTGTCGAGGCATTCCACGCGGCCGACCATTTCGTTGACGGTGCGGAAGCCGAGTTCCGCCATGATCTCGCGGAATTCCATGGCAATGAAGGTCATGAAATTGACGACATGCTCCGGCTTGCCTTCGAAATTCTTGCGTAGCACCGGGTCCTGGGTGGCGATGCCGACCGGGCAGGTGTTCTTCTGGCAGACGCGCATCATCAGGCAGCCGACGGTGACCAGCGGCGCGGTGGCGAAGCCGAATTCCTCGGCTCCTAACAATGCGGCGATGGCGACATCGCGGCCGGTCTTGAGCTGGCCGTCGGTTTCCAGGACCACCCGGCTGCGGAGGTCGTTGAGCAGGAGGATCTGGTTGGTTTCCGCCAGGCCGAGTTCCCACGGGGCACCGGCGTTGAAGATGGACGAGGACGGGGAGGCTCCCGTGCCGCCGTCGTGACCGGAGATCAGGATGACGTCGGCGTGCGCCTTGGCGACCCCGGCGGCGATGGTGCCGACGCCGACTTCCGCCACCAGCTTCACGTTGATGCGGGCGCGGGTGTTGGCGTTTTTTAGGTCGTGGATGAGTTCCGATAGATCCTCGATCGAGTAGATGTCATGGTGCGGGGGAGGGGAGACGAGGCCGACGCCGGGGGTCGAGTAACGGACCTTCGCGATCCACGGATAGACCTTGGAGCCGGGCAGCTCGCCGCCTTCGCCGGGCTTGGCACCTTGGGAAATCTTGATCTGGATTTCATCGGCATTGACCAGATATTCGCCGGTGACGCCGAAGCGGCCGGAGGCGACCTGCTTGATGGCGGAGCGCTTGCTATCGCCGTTAGGCATGGTGACGAAACGCGCGGGATCCTCGCCGCCCTCGCCGGTGTTGGACTTGCCGCCGATGCGGTTCATCGCGATGGCGAGAGTTTCGTGAGCTTCCTGCGAGATCGAGCCATACGACATGGCTCCGGTTTTGAAACGCTTGGTGATGGTCTCGATGGACTCGACCTCCTCGATGGGCACCGGCGTCCGGTTGCCGCGGAACTTCATCAGTCCGCGCAGGGTGGATAGATTCTCGCTCTGGTCGTTGACCTTTTTGGCATACTGCTTGAAGACCTCGTAGCTGCCGGTGCGGGTGGACTTCTGGAGCAGGTGGATGGTTTCCGGGTTGAAGAGATGATACTCGCCGTCGCTGCGCCACTGATAGACACCGCCAGCGTCGAGCGCGGCTTCTTCGGCCTCGATGTGGCGGTCCGGGAACGCCTGACGGTGGCGGATGAGTGCTTCCTCGGCGATTTGCTCGATGTCGGAGCCTTCGCAACGGCTGGAAGTGCCGTGGAAGAACTTGTTCACCAGATCGGTGCTGAGGCCGATGGTTTCGAAGATCTGCGCGCCGCGATACGAGGCGACCGTCGAGATGCCCATCTTGGCCATGGTCTTGACCACACCCTTGATCGAGCCCTTGAGGAAATTGTAGGTCGCTTTCTCCAACGTAATGTCGAGCATGTCCTCCTCGATCATCTTGTGGATCGACTCGAAGGCCATGTAGGGGTTGATCGCGTCCGCGCCGTAGCCGATGAGCGTCGAGAAATGGTGAACCTCGCGGGCCTCGCCGGTTTCGAGGATGATGCTAACAAGCGTGCGGGTGCCCTTGCCAACCAGATAGTGGTGGATGCCGCCCATCATGAGCAGGGTCGGGATCGCGGCGTGGTTCTTGTCGATGTTTCTATCGGAAAGGATCAGCAGGTTGTAGCCGTCGGCGATGGCCTTGTCCGCGGCGAGGCACATCCGGTCGAAGGCGGCTTCGAGTCCTTCGCCGTCGTGGCTGGCGGGGAACAGCGCGTCGATGGTGATGGCCTTGAATCCGCGCAGCTTCACCTCGCGCAGGCGGGCTAGCGACTCGTTGTCGATGAGCGGGCTGTCGAGCCGGATCATGCGGCAGCTTTGCGGGCCGGGTGCGAGCAGATTGCCCTCGGAGCCGAGGAAGGTTTCGGTCGAGGTGACGAGCTCCTCGCGGATGCAGTCGAGCGCGGGGTTGGTGACTTGGGCGAAGATCTGTTTGAAATACTGATAGAGATGCTTCGGCTTGCTGGAGAGCACGGCCAGCGGGGTGTCGTTGCCCATCGAGGAAATCGGCTGGACGCCGGTGGCGGCGGTCGGCCCGAGCAGCATGCGGAGATCCTCGTAGGTGTAGCCGAACGCGAGCTGGCGCTCGAGGATGCGGCTTGCCTCGATGGTTTTCGGGGCCTTGGCGGCGGGAAGATCGTCGAGGGTGATGCGGTTGGCAGCGAGCCACTCGCGGTAAGGCTTGGCGGAATAAACGCGCTTTTTCACCTCCTCGTCGGGGACGATGCGGCCTTCCTTCATGTCCACGAGGAACATTCGGCCGGGGCGCAGGCGGCCTTTTTCCACGATGGTCTTCGGATCGAGATCGGGCACGACGCCGACTTCGGAGGCCATGATGACGAGGTCGTCGTCGGTGACGTAATAACGGCTCGGACGCAGGCCATTTCTATCAAGGACGGCACCGATCTGCTGGCCGTCGGAGAAAGTGATGGAAGCCGGACCGTCCCATGGCTCCATCATGCAGGCGTGGAATTCGTAGAAGGCCTTCTTGTCCTCATCCATCATGGTGTGGCGTTCCCATGGCTCGGGAATCATCATCATCATGGCATGGACGAGGTCGTAGCCGCCGTAGTGCATGAACTCCAGGGCGTTGTCGAAACGCGCGGAGTCCGAGCCGTCCTCGTTGATGACCGGGAAAATGTTTTCGATTTCCGTGCCGAAGAGGTCCGTCTGGCAGAGCGCCTGGCGGGCCTTCATGAAATTGGCGTTGCCCATGACCGTGTTGATCTCGCCGTTGTGGGCGATGAAGCGGTTAGGGTGGGCGCGCGACCAACTCGGGAAGGTGTTGGTCGAGAATCGGGTGTGCATCAGCGCCAGCGCCGACTCGAAATCCGGATCGTGGAAATCCGGGAAATACTCGGACAACTGGCAAGGTGTTAGCATGCCCTTGTAAATCATGGTGCGGGCCGACAGTCCGGTGACGTAATGGTAGTCCGCACCGGGGAAGGTGTTGCCCTTGGTGCCGTGGACGTCGCGGAACTGGTTGGGCACCTCGTTGTTGCGGATCCATGCACCCACCCGCTTGCGGATCACGAACAGCTTGCGCTCGAAGGCCATCGCATCGGTGATGTCCGGATTCTTCCCGATGAACACCTGCTTGATGACCGGCTCGTAACGGCCCGAAGTCTTGCCGAGGATCTCGCTTTTCACCGGCACCGTGCGCCAGCCGAGGAACTTTTGTCCCTCGTCGCGGATGACGTGCTCGAACACCTGCATCGCCACCTCGCGGACGGCGGCTTCGGGCGAGAAAAACACGCAGCCCGAGCCATAATCCCCTTCCGGCGGCAGCTCAATGCCCTTCTTTGCCATTTCCCGGCGCAGGAATTTGTCCGGCATCTGGATGAAAATCCCGGCGCCGTCGCCGGTGGCCGGATCGGAGCCGCTCGCACCGCGATGGTCCATCTGCTCGTTCATCGTCAGCGTTTTCATGACGATGTCGTGCGAACGCTTGCCCTTGAGATGGGCGATGAAGCCGACGCCGCAGGAATCTTTTTCGCGCGATGGATGCCAGAGGCCTTGAGGTTCAGGCCAGCCAAATGGGGACTTCTGCGTTGATGACATGGAGGTGATTGAAGGAATGGGAATTGAAATTAGAACGGCGGAGTCAGCACGCAAGTTGGGGAAGCGGGAAGTTGGAAGGTGGTTTTTCCGGTTGCGTCGGGGAAAACGGCCGGAAATCTGCTTTCCGGGGGACAGGCTGTCAAGACCGGGGGCAACAAGTGCAGAAGCACCCGCCGTACCGGGTTTCTGGAGCCAATCGCCAATTGCAGAACACCTGACCTCGGCAGGGTTTTGGGGGAGCTTAAGATGATATAGAACTGGCTGACGATCATTTTGAAGGATGCTAGGTCATCGCAGCGGTGGAGGAATACGGGCATCATGCCGTGGAGATAGACGACTTCATCACCCTCCCTCTGGTCGCCTAGGTGCGGCGTGATGAGATGGACTC
>JANMJJ010000021.1:0-16504 GCA_031371325.1 Akkermansiaceae bacterium
GCGTGCGCCGCCACCCCAAAGGAGCGAAAAACCTAGCGCTATTGAGAGGAGCCATCCTCGCGCTCATTCCCCAAGAAAACTTCAGTTCGCTCAACGCCGCCCTCGACCACTACATCGAGCACCGCGCCGAAGCCATCCATCGACTCACCCAAACCTCACCGCATTGCCTCTAGCCAGCCAAACGCCTGGTTTTTCGCCATCTGTGGAAAATTCAAATTGCCATCGAGTTCTCACCTGCTACAACAACGCCGTTCCACGCAAGTCCGAGAGAAATCAATGACTTACAAACATCGAATTGCTGCAAAATTCCTGTTTAGCCGGCTTAGCTCAGTGGTAGAGCAACTGATTTGTAATCAGTAGGTCGCGAGTTCGACTCTCGCAGCCGGCTCCATTGAAGCTCACAATGAACCCGCACGCCAACCAATGGCATTGGTTATGCCAACCCATTTGAAAAACGAAATTCAAGCAGCTTCTCGATGACGAACCCTCCATTTCAGGGCGATTGCTTGGTTGAGTAGTCGAAGCTTATTCTTAATGGACGCCTTTGATTACTATCGAGATCACCGAGAAAAATCAGTGCGCCACATCACAACTGCAAGCCCTGTTCAACCATAGCCTAGCCAAGCAAACGCCCTAGCCTCCATTTCGGCCTGTTCCATTGGGCGGGATTTCCGGCTCGGCTACTTTCTATTTCGCCGTTGTCACCGGATCTCCCGCTCCACAGTGCAACCCTTTTTTCGAAGCAAAATCACCTACTCTCACTCAACACCTCAATGGATAAACCGCCTTGAAACAGGGAATTAAAGAGTCATCTAGGGAAAACCCTGCGTGGCCACCAACCCGGAGCGTCCGTCGATCTCGGCCATCACCAGCGGTTGCACCGGGATGGCTTCGCGATGCGCCAGGATTTCCCGTGCGAGGTCGTCCATGCGGACGAAACGAACGCCTTTGTCCGCGAATGCAGCCATCAGTTTCTGGAACAGTGGGCGTTTCATCATGCCTTCGATCTCGGCGTGGATGGTCAGGATGTTAGGCTGGTCCTCCCGCAGCAGGCTGACGTAGTGCGCGATGATTTTTTCATCGGGAAATTCCGGCCGTCCTAGCAGTTCGTCGAAGGTCGGCAAGGTGCTTGGAATTTCCAAGGTCTTGAAAACTCGGCCGTCCATCTCGGGGAAAAACGCGGACTCACCCCGTGTGTCGCTGGCATAGAGCAATCCGGCCTCGTCGTAAACCTGCCGGCTGTTAGCGGTGGCCTGCCAGCCGGGAGCGCCCGCGGTGGCGGCGTCGTGGCCGAAGATCCGCCGGTATTCCTTGAGCGCGCGGGCGAATTCGTCGCGCACCTGGTCGAGGGACATCTTGAACAGATGGTCCTGCCACTTGAAATGGTCGTTGCAGTGGATGCCGGTTTCAAAACCCGCGTCTCTAACACGCCGCATCACGTCGGCATGGCGCGAGCCGATGTGCGGCGCGGGCAGTAACGTGCCGTTGAGCAAGGTGCGGATCCCATACATCTGGACCACGCTGGTGCGGCTGACTTTTTGGAAAAACCCCGGTCGAAAAACCCGGCGGATCGCCTTGCCGGTGTTGTCCGGCCCGAGTGAAAACAAGAAGCTCGCCGGCGCTGAAAATTCTTTCAACAGCGCCGCGAGCGCGGGCACGCCATCGCGGGTGCCGCGGTCCGTATCGACATCGACTTTCAGCGCCGCGACCGTGCTCATGAACCGGCGGTGAGGTCGTGGTCCTTTTGCTTGAGGTGGTAGTCCAGCGTCAGGCGGATGGCGGTGGGGAGATCGACTTTCGGTTCCCAGCCAAGAGCTTCCATCGCGGCATCGATCGATGGCACACGGGTGTGGATGTCCTGATAGTATTTGCCGAAGTAATCCATCGATGACACCACCACGACTTCCGCCTGCTCGGCATGTTCGCGATAGTCCGGGTATTCCTTGAAGGCCTCGATGATGATCTTTGCGAGATCGGCGACCGAAACATTGTTAGCCGGGTTGCCGATGTTGAAAATCCTGCGAGAGGCCGCGCCATCCTTGTTTTCGATGATGCGCAGCAGGCAGTCCACGCCGTCCTCGATGAAGGTGAATGAACGGCTTTGCGAGCCACCGTCCACGAGTTGGATCGGCTTGCGGAAGATCACGTTGCTGATGAATTGGGTGAACAACCGCGAGCTGCCTTCCTTGGGTTCCATCACATTGTCGAGCTTCGGCCCGATCCAGTTGAAGGGCCGGAACAAAGTATAGTCGAGGTTGTCGCGCACGCCATAGGCATAGATCACGCGGTCTAGCAATTGCTTGGAAGCGGCGTAGATCCAGCGTTGCTTGTCGATCGGGCCGTAAACCATGTTGCTCGTCGCCTCATCGAGAACATTTTCCGGCGACATGCCATAGACTTCGGAGGTGGACGGGAAAATGAGGCGCTTCTTGTATTTCACGCACTTGCGGGCGATCTCGAGGTTGGCTTCGAAATCCAGCTCGAACACGCCGATCGGGTTCTTCACATACTGCGCCGGGTTGGCGATGGCGACCAGTGGGATGACCACGTCGCACTTCTTGATGTGATACTCGATCCACTCGCGGTTGATCGTGATATCGCCCTCGACGAAGGTGAACCGGTCGTTGTCTAGCAGGTGGGTGAGCTTGTGGTCGCCCACGTCCATGCCGAAGACTTCCCAATCTTTCTGGCTGAGGATCGTGTCGATCAGGCTGCTGCCGATGAAGCCATTGGCTCCGAGGATGAGAACTTTGAGCGGATTTTGTGACATGGACTTGGTGCGTTAGAATGTGGAACCGACCCCGGGCGCGGGGGCGGGGACGCCGCGCCATTCGACGCGGGTGAGATGGAGTGAGCCATCGCCGGTGGCGACGACGAGTGGATCGAGCGAGAGAATTTCACCAGGCTGGCCGGATTGGCCGGAGGCGGGTTCGGCCCACCAGACCATGAGCTGGGTGCCGCCCGCTTCGGTGAAGGCTCCCGGATAGGGATCGGTGACGGCGCGGATCAGGTTGAAAATTTCCGTGGACGAACGAGTCCAGTCGATGCGCCCGTCTTCGGGCTGCCGTCCGCCGAAGTAGGTGGCTTTCGAGTCGTCCTGCGGGGTCTCGGCGGCAGTGCCTGCTAGAAGGTGGTCGATCTGGCGGGCTAGCACGGTGCGGGCGCATGGCATCACCTTGCGGAACGCCTGCTCGGCCGTGTCCTGCGGGGAAATGTCCACGCTTTCCTGATCGACAATCGCCCCGGCGTCGGCGCGTTTCACCATCCGGTGGAGCGTCATGCCGATACGCGGCTCGCCGTGGAGGACGGCCCAGTTGATCGGTGCGCGGCCGCGGTATTTCGGCAGCAGCGAACCGTGCATGTTGTAGGCGCCTAACGCCGGAAGTTGAAGAATCGGCTCGCCGATCATGTGCCGGTAGTAAACTGATAGAATCAGATCCGGGTTCATGGCGGCGATCTTTTCAATCCATTCCGGAGTGTTCACCGACTCCGGCGTGTAAACGGGAGTGCCGTGTTCCCGGGCCGCGATGGCTGGCGTCTTGAACCAGATTTTTTCATCCGGATGATCCTCGTGGGTGATCAGCCCGACGACGTTGTCGCTGCGGCCCAGCAGCAGGTCGAGGCAAGTGTAGCCGACCTCGCTGTAGCCGAAAAACAGGATGCGTGGCTGGCTCATTCGCGGGTTTCTAAAATGTGGTGGACGTGGTAGCGAGCGCGATTTCTAACGACCTGATAAGTCCGGCCCATGTATTCACCGATCAGACCGATGCCGACCATGCAGACGCTGATGAGGAAAAATAGCACGCCGAACAACGTGAAAATCCCGCCTTCCTCTGGACCGATGTATAGCCGCCGAATGCCGAGGACGATCACCATCAAGAACGAGCAACCCGAGCACAGCATCGCGAAAATCGTGAAGAGCTGGAGCGGTGCGGTGGTGAAATAAGTGATGAGATCGAAGTTGAGCCGGATGAGTTTATAGACCGAATAGTTAGAAGCGCCGGAATGGCGTTCCTCGTGGGCGACGGGGATTTCAGTCGGCCTCTGCGCCAGGCTGTAGGCCAGCGCGGGGATGAATGTGTTCACCGCGCCGCTGCGGACGATGCCATCGACCACGGCGCGCGAATAGGCGCGGAGCATGCAGCCTTGGTCGGTCATCCGGATGTTGGTCATGTGGCTGCGGACCCAGTTGACGAACTGTGAAACGTAACGGCGGAAGGCGCTGTCCTGGCGGTTCTGGCGCGCGCCGCCGACGCAGTCGTAGCCCTCGTCGGTTTTGGCTAACAGCGCGGGGATTTCCTCCGGCGGATTCTGCAAGTCGGCGTCGAGCGTGATGATGACCTCGCCACGGACCCGCTCGAACGCGGCCATGATCGCCATGTGCTGGCCGTAGTTCGCGTTGAATTCGATGACACGCGTGACATCCGGCCGCGCGGCGTGTTGCGCGGCTAACAATTCGCTCGATCGGTCCGCGCTGCCGTCGTTGGTGAAAATGATTTCATAGCTGCGGCCCAGGGCATCGAGGACCGGATAGAGTCTGGAGAACAGCGTGGGAAGATTTCCCTCCTCGTTGAAAACGGGGATCACCACGGAGAGGCGGATGGTTGCGGCGGAACTCATGCTTGCAGGACGTTGATGAGGGCATCGACCACGCGGTTGACATCGTCGGCGGTCATGGTGGGGAACAGAGGAAGCGTTAGAATGTTCCGCCCTGCGTGCTCCGCGTGCGGGAAATCGCCGGGTTTCCAGCCGAGCGCACGGTAAAGCGTGAACAGGTGGATCGCCGGATAGTGGACGCCGGTGCCGATGCCTAGCGCGGTGAGTTTCTCCATGGTCTCCGCGCGGCTGCGGGATCCATCAGGAAGCATCACTTGGAACATGTGCCAGTTGCTCTGGTCGAAATCCGCCACCGGCAGACCTAGCCCGAGCGCTCGTGCTTCCGGGCGGTCGAGCAGTTTGAAATACTCGCGGGCGAGCTCGCGGCGCAGGCGGGTGAATTCATCCAGTCGCGCCAGTTGGCCGAGTCCCACGCGGGCGGCAACGTCGGTTAGATTGGACTTGCCGCCGAGGATTTTCACGTCCATGCCATCGACGCCAGAGCGCACGACGCCTTGCAGGCGGTATTGCTCGGCGAGCTTGGCGTCGCTTTCCGCAGTCATCACCAGGCAGCCGCCCTCGATGGACGTTAGATTTTTGTTCGGGTGAAAACTGAACGATACCAGATCGCCGGTCGAGCCGATGAGCTTGCCCTGCCACGAGCTGCCCAGCGATTGCGCGGCATCCTCGATGACCCGCAGGCCGTGGCGGTTGGCGATTTGATAGAGCTTGTTGCGGTCCACCGGCAGGCCTGAAAGATCGACCGGAATGATCGCCTTGGTCGCCGGAGTGATCGCGGCTTCGACGGCGTCCAGGTCGATGTTGCGGGTGACCGGATCGATATCGACGAAGACCGGCCGCGCGCCGACCGTTAGGACGACGTTGCTGGTGGCGACCCACGACAGCGGGGTGGTGATCACCTCGTCTCCCGGGCCGACGCCGGCGAGGCGCAGGGCGATTTCAAGCGCTGCGGTGCCGGAGTTGAAAACCCGCACCGGCCGGCCGCCGAAGAGTGCCGAGAGTTCCGCCTCGAATTGCTTCACCTGCGGCCCGGAGGTGATCCAACCGGAGCGCAAGACATCGCCCACGCCGGCGATGGTTTCCTCATCGATGGTCGGTCGGGTGAATGGCAGGAACGGCAACATTTTTCGCTAGATCAAGTTAGGGATGGGGTGCGGCAGGGCTTTTGGCGACGAGGATGAAACCATCCGACTGCGAGAGAACGTCGAAGGGAAGGCCCGATTTTGAGACCCATTTGTCATACGCCTTCTTGCGGACCACCGCGTAGGCGGCTCCCGGCTTCGCCCATTCTTCGGGAAATGCCGCGGGCGTCAAGAACCGTGCGGACGTTAGATCCGGTTCCGCATCGATGCCATAGCCGAGTTCGCCCCGGTAATCGACCACGCTGACGAGCCGGTCCAGATAGACTGGCAGATCCTGGTTGTAGATCCCGATACAGTAAACGCGGTCGTCGGGCTTCAGCAGGGGCTTGAGGATCATCGCGAATTTTTTGGTGGAAGTTTTTTCAAACGCCCCCCCACCGAAGCTGACGGCGAGCAGGAGGGCGGCGCTGGAAATCGCGACCGCGCCGATCATGAGCTGCGGCTGGTTGCGGCGCAAGCCAACGAATGTCGCTGCCGCGCCGAGCAGCATCGCACCGCCGAGCGTGACCCGCAGCACGGGTAGATAGGCATTCAAATCCGCCTGGCCAGGCGGCTTCGGCGCGACCACAGCGGCCACCACCAACAACAACGCCGTCACGATGAATCCCCACGCGCCGGCACGAAATTTGTTCGCCGACTGGCCGATCCACACCCGGGAAATGGAATGCCCGATCAACACCGCCATCGGCGGAAACACCGGCAGAATATAGGGAATGAGCTTCGACTGGGACTTCGAGAAAAACGCCACGATGAACACCACCCAGATCAGGAAAAACCACGCCTCGCCGTTATCCTTCCGGGCTTTCCAGCCACCGGGGAGCGCCTCGCGCATGGCTTGGCCGGAGAAATAGATCCACGGAAACAGCCCGACTACGAAGATCGGAAGGAAGAACCACCACGGCTCATAACGGCCATGGATGCGGGTCGTGAAGCGCAGCCAGTGCTCGTGATAGAAATAGAAGTTCAGGAAATCCGGGTTCGCCCGGGCCGCGTAAACATGCCATGGCGCGGCGATCGCCAACAGCACGATGGTTCCAACAATCGGATAGAACGGCCACAACACCCGCCAGCGGTTCAGTAACAGAACCCACAGAAAAATCACCGCACCTGGCAGCGCGATCCCGATCAGTCCCTTCGACAAGGTGGCCAGTGCCATGAACACGTAAAAGACCATGAACAACCCGAACCGCTTGCGCCCCTGCGGCTCGCGCATCGCCAAGATGAACGCGAACAACGAGCCGCTGATCGTCACCGCCACCGTCATGTCCAGCAGCATGATTTGGCTGAAAACGTAATACATCAGCGTGGTCGAAAGGACGATCGCCGACCAAAATCCCGCAGCCCGGCCATGGAGCGCGCGGCAGGCGGCATACGTTAGAAGCACCCCGATGACCGAGAAAATCCCGCCCCACAGCCGCACGGTGAACTCGCTGACGCCGAACTGCCGGAACGTCAGCGCCGACAGCCAATAGACCAGCGGCGGTTTTTCGAAATACTTCACCCCGTTGAGTCGCGGCGTCACGAAATCCCCGGTGACCGCCATTTCGCGGGGAATTTCCCCGTAGCGGCCTTCATCGGGATTGCTCAGCGGCCTCATTCCGAGCAGCGCAATGAACCACAGGCTGCTCACCACCGCGAGAATCGCCAGATCCTTCCACCATGAGCAGCAGTTCCCGGCGGAGGGCTTGGCGGGACGGTCGGGCGAACAGGAAATGGTGGCTGGCATGCGGATGAAGCCCGAGTTTGGCGGACGGAAAATGAGAGTTCGATGAGAGCGGCTAGCTTTCGGAATTTGAACCCGCGTGGCAAGCTGGACCTCACGCCTTGCTGCTTTTCCACGCCAGCACCACCGCCCCGGAGACGATCAACAACCCGCCCAGCAAGTGTTGCAGCGTGATTTTTTCCCGCAGGAAAATCGCCGCCAGCACGATCACGAACACCACGCTCAGCTTGTCCACCGGAGCGACCCGAGAGGCCTCGCCGAGTTGCAACGCCCGGAAATAACACAGCCACGACAGCCCGGTGGCGACTCCCGAGAGCGTTAGGAACAGCCACGTCCGACCGCTGAAATCGAAGACCGCCGCCGGTTTGGTGGTCACAAATGCGATCGCCCAGGCGAACAGCAGGATCACCGTCGTGCGGACCGCGGTGGCCAGATTCGAATCCACTCCGGCGATGCCGACCTTCGCCAAAATGGCGGTTAGGCCTGCGAACAACGCCGAGAGTAACGACCAGTGGATCCAGTTCATGGCGGACTTATCGGCGGGTTCGCTTGGAAAAGCAATGCGAGTCCCGCTGGACCAACAACGGCAGCGGGACCCGGGGCTGATTAATTCTTGCCCTTTTCCCCCTTGTCTTTCTTCGGCACTTTTTTCGCGTCCGGGGTTTCGCGTTCGAGGAGCTTGCCGTCCTCGTCGCCGAGGACGATGGTGTCGAGCTTGGCCTCACCGGCCGCACCCTTGATGGCGGTCGCGACCGCCGCAGGCAGTTCTTCAAACTTCACGGGTTTGTCCTCTTCGTCGCCGAAGGCGAAATGGGGCAGCGCGAGCACGGCCAGGACGGCGATGGTGGTTTTGGATTTCATGATTTTAGATGTTTAGTTGATCCCGCAGGCGTCATCGCTCGACGATGACGATACCGTTGTATCACCAGAATGATAAGAAGATGATGAGAGGAATATTCTCAATCCTCATGCTCCTCTCATGAATGGATGACTATTGAGTCGCACGTCTGCAACAGCCAATCAATCAATCACTTCACCTCATTGTCATTCATGAAATCCCAGCGTCATTTCATCATCACGGGCTGCGGCTTGCTAACAACCGGCCTTCTCCATGCCGATTTGGTCCTTGAGACCGAGACTGCGGAACTTGGCAAAAAAGGCGATAGCCTCATCAGCGCCGCCCTTCAGGTGGAACGGGACAAAGATGGCGGCCTGGCCTATTTCACGGTCAACCAGTACGAATATGCCATCCTCGACCGCGCGGAAATCCTCATCGAGCCGTTCTTCTACGAATGGGACAGGCCCAAGACCGGCCCGTCCTACAGCGGCGTCGGCGATTTGGAAATCACACCTTCCTACATGATGGTGTTGGACGATCCCAACTCATGGATTCCGGCAGCCGTCGCGGCGTTCAAGTTGAAGGTGCCCACCGCCACCAATCGTGACATCGGAACGGGCAAGTTCGACTATCAGCCTTACATCATCTTCGGAAAAAACATCGGCCCGTGGATTTGGAATGCAAACTTCGGTTACGACTTCGTGACATCTCCAAAGGGCGAGCCGCTCAATAATCAGTTCATCTACGATTTGTCGGTCCAGCGGAACATAACGGAGAAGCTCGCCCTCTACGCGGAAATTTTCAGTAACACTTCGCCAGCCTTCGGTGAAAAGGGAACCTTCGCTGGAGCCATTGCCGCCGAATACAAGTTCAACGAACACTTCAACGTGTACACCAGTCTCGGCTACGACAGTGACAGTGTGACCACCCTCCGGTCTGGCTTCAACATCGAGTGGTGATTCACCCATTCCGATTGGGTTGGATGCCTCGCCGTGATTGCCTGCCATGGTTGGCAGGCATGTGATGAAACACGAAGCGTAAGCAGCCGGTTCAAGTAAACGGATCATGAAACCCCACCATGAATAAAATCGCCCGAGTTAAGATTTTCTCTGGATTGAGGAATACCTGTATCAGGGGCTTGTATGAGGTGAGCTCCGCTTTGCATGGAGCAGAGCTTCCAGCGCTCCGCGCCTCCGTCTAACCAAGCACTTTCTCCCACTCCGGTTCCTTGAAGCCGACCAACACCTTGCCGTCGCCGATGAGAAACGGCCGTTTCACGAGATTGCCATTTTTTGAAAGCAGCTCGAACGCGGCGGCTTCGCTCATCGCCGGAAGCTGGTCCTTCAATCCAAGGGCGCGGTAGTCCATGCCGGAGGTGTTGAAAAGTTTCCGCAGGTCGCCGCCTGCGGCCTTGAGCGCGGTCGCTAGTTCGGCGGGAGTCGGCGGGGTTTCGCGGATCGCCTTCACCTGATAGGCGAGGCCTTGGCCGTCCAGCCACTTGATCGCGTCGCGGCAGGTGCTGCATTTCTTGTAGCAATAAACGGTAAGCATCGCGGAAGCTTGGCAACCGGCCCGGTCCCGTGCAAGACTCGCCGTCCGCTGATGAAATCCGACCTTCTCACCCGAATCCGCACCGAACTCCGCGCCAGTCTCGATCGCCTTTCCAAAGCCGCGTTCGAAGCCCACGCCGCCGCCACCGATCCCGGCAGCAAGGCGGAGGGGAAATACGACACCCGCAGCCTGGAAGCGTCGTACCTCGCAGCGGGCCAGGCGCGGCAGGTCGATGAACTCGCCGAATCCGTGCGGATCTTCGGGACACTCGCCTTGCCGGATTTCGAAATGGATGACGCCATCGACGCCGGCGCGCTGGTGGAAGTGGAACTCAATGGTGAGACCGCGTGGTTCCTTCTCGTCCCCGCGTCCGGTGGCCTGGTCATTTCGCATGAAGGCTTGGAGATCACCCTGCTCACACCTGATAGCGGGCTCTATCGAAAGTTGCTAGAAATGCACGCTGGCGAGTCGCTCGATGCGCCGAAGCTGCGGGTCACCGGGGTGAGCTAACCACGGAGTGCTGGCAGCTCTGCTCCATGCGGCGCGGTGCTCTTCCTAACGGGCATGGACGTCCCGCTCATGCGAAGGGTGGAACTCATGGAGCGGACTCGCAATGAACGAATTTTCCCGCTCGAAAAATTCCTCCTGCTTGCCAGATTGCGGCGTGGATTTATTTTCGAGACCCAAGACGCCCGAGGAAAAAGCGCTATCCGTGACGCAATTGCTGCGCCGGATGAAAAATCTGTTGGAAGTCCAGATCGGCGAGACGTGGGTCGAGGGCGAGGTGTCGAACTTGAAGAAGCAAGGCAGCGGGCACTGGTATTTTTCCCTCAAGGACGAAGGTGCGCAGATTTCTTGCGCGATGTTCGGCGCACGCAAACGCCCGGGCGCGGAGGCGCTGGAGGATGGCGCGAAGGTCCGGGTTTTTGCCGAGGCGACGGTTTACGAGGCACGTGGCCAGCTTCAGCTCATCGTCCTAAAAGCCGAGCGGGCGGGGGCGGGGGACTTGCAGGCGAAGTTCGAGGCGTTGAAGCGGAAGCTCAATGCCGAGGGCTTGTTCGACGCCAGTCGGAAGCAAGCGATCCCGCCATTTCCGCAGGCGATCGGGATCATCACATCTGCCAGCGGCGCGGCGCTCCAGGACATTCTCAATGTTCTAACACGCCGTGCGCCGTGGGTGCAGCCGGTGCTGTTCCCGGTGCGGGTGCAGGGCCGGGGAGCCGAGATGGAGATCGCCCAGGCCATCGCGAAGATGGGTCGGCCGGAAGCGTTCGGCTATCCGCGCTGCGATGTGCTCATCGTCGGTCGCGGCGGTGGCTCGATCGAGGATCTTTGGAATTTCAACGAGGAAGTCGTGGCGCGGGCAATCGCGGCCTGCCAGATTCCGATCATCTCCGCAGTCGGCCATGAAATCGATTTCACCATCGCCGACTTCGTCGCTGACCTGCGCGCACCCACCCCGAGCGCCGCTGCCGAACTTGCGGTGGCCGATGGCGTGGAGTTGTTAGCCCGGCTCGCGCAGCTCCGCCGGCGGATGTCGCGGGTCGTCACCGAGCGCCTGACACGTTCCCAATTGGCGGTGGACGCGCTCCGCCGCGGTGCGCTGCAACGCGATGGCGAGAAGCTCTTGCGCGAGTCCGTGATGCGGCTGGATTCCGCCCGCGGCCAGCTATCCCAGGCCACTCGCGCTTCGTTGGAGGCCTATGCGACGCGCCTGAACGAAGCCCGCGCCCGGCACAAGTCATTTCATCCGGAGCGAGTGTTAGAGCGGCGGCTGGACACCATGAAGAGCTTGCGCCAGCGCTTCGAGCGGGCAGGCAAGGACATCTTGAACGGGCGCGCCGAGCGTCTCGGCAGGCTGCGCGGCCTGCTTCGCACACTGGGGCCGGAGTCCGCTTTCCAACGCGGCTTTTCCATCACCCTCGCGGCGGATGGGAGAATCGTCACCTCGGTCGATACGCTCAAACCCGGCGATCTCATGTGGACCAAGTTTGCGGACGGGGAAACACTGAGTATCGTCGAGAAATCACCCACCCCATGATCGAACTCGACCTCCTGACCACTCACGCCGACCGCGCCTATCCAATTCTAGCAGGGCTGGTGACGCCCCGGCCGATCGCCTGGGTCACCACCCTGAACGAGGACGGCAGCGTGAACGCCGCGCCGTTTTCCTTCTTCAACGTCTTCGGCTCCGAGCCGCCGCTGGTGATTTTCGCGCCGGGCGACCGAGACGACGGCTCGCCCAAGGACACTGCTAGAAACTGCTGCCGCACCGGCGAGTTCGTCGTCAACCTCGTGGATGAGGCGCTCGCCGCCGTCATGAACCGCACGTCCGCTACCGTTCCCTACGGCGTGAGCGAGACGGAGCGCGAGAAACTTGAAACCGTGGCATCATCGTCAGTCGCCCCGCCCCGGATCGCCGCCGCGCCGGCCGCGCTCGAGTGCAAGGTGCATTCGATCCAACAAATCGGCGAGAACCGGCTGATCCTCGGGATCGTCCACCGCGTGCAGGTGCGCGAGGAGTTTTTTGATTCCGCAACCTTGCGCGTCCGGGGTGACAGATTTCATCCCGTCGGCCGGATGGCCGTGCCTAACTGGTATTGCAAGACCAGCGACGTGTTCGAAATGGCCCGGCCCAAATGAACATAAGCGAGAGCCTCGCAGCGGAGCGCGGGCTTCAGCCGGCCCGTCCAGTCGAGCGACGATAGACTCGCCGGCTAAAGCCAGCGCTCCAATATTGCCACTCACCTCAAGTGCCCGATCGCTTCTCGCAAATCCTCCGCAGTGACCGTGTTGATCACCTTGGCGCTGCCGAGCGCGTCGAGCACCACGAAGCGGATCGCCCCGGCGGAAAACTTTTTGTCGCGCGCGAGTTTTTCCATCACCATGTCGGTCGTGATCGCCGCAGGGAGAACCAACGGTAGGTGATATTTTTCCAACAAAGCGATCACCTTCTCGCTGTCGTCGGGCGAGAGTCCGGCGTGCCGTTCGGATAGAAACAACGCCGCTCGGATGCCGAGCGAGATCGCCTCGCCGTGCAACATCTCGCCGTAGGGCACGGACGCCTCGATGCCATGGCCGATGGTGTGTCCGAAATTCAGCAGCGCCCGGATGTCGCGCGTCTCGTGCTCGTCAGCCTCCACCACACGGGCCTTGATGGCGATGTTGCGTGCGATCAGATCCGGCGGGACATCGCGGCCGTTCGGATCGAATGCCGCGAGATCGTCGAGCATCGCGGCATCGCGGATGGCGGCGTGTTTGATCGCTTCCGCGAAACCTTCGCGAAATTCCCGGTCGGGCAGCGTCCGCAATGTTTCCGGGTCCACCAGCACCAAGCGCGGCTGGTGAAATGCGCCTAACAAATTTTTGCCCTCGCCCACGTTCACTCCAGTCTTGCCGCCGACTGAGGAATCGACCTGCGCGACGATCGTTGTCGGGATCTGGACGAAGGGAATTCCCCGATAGAAAATGGAGGCCACGAATCCGGCCAAGTCGCCCACCACGCCGCCGCCCAAGGCGACGACTAGCGACTTCCGGTCGTGCCCGGCGCGGATCATTTCCCGGCACAGGGTCTCGGCCTGGCTCATGGATTTCGATGCCTCGCCCGCCGCCACCGTGTGCAATGTCGGGCGAAAACCGGCGGCTTCCAGCGACTCCATCAAGGCTCCCGCGTGAAACCGAGCCACGGTCTCGTCGCTGATGATCGCCGCGTGCAAGCAGGAGATCCCGGCCTTGTGCAGGGTTTCACCGCTTTGGCCGAGCAGGCCCTGTTCGACAAGGACATCGTAGGCGCGTTCGGCGAGATCGACGTGGACGGAAGGCATGGGGCGGAGCATGAAACAAGCGCCGCGCTTGTCCAGACCATCGTGGCTGCGGCGTCTCGCCGCAGGTCAGGCCGGCATGATTTGCGTCAATGCTGTCATCGCGGCGAGACGCGTCAGCTCTACTTCGCTCGCGGTGCCAGCAAGCCGTATTTCGGACTGAACAGATACGCCGCGATGAACAGCAACCCGAGCACGATCACGATCGCCGGACCCGGAGCGATTCCGAATTTCCCGGACAGCAAAACCGCCGCCACCGAGCCGACCCCACCGATCAGCCCTCCGCCCCAGAACAACGCGGAGGTGCGATCGGTGAGCAGCGAAACAGTCGCCGCCGGCGTGACCAGCAGGCCCACGGACAGCACGCAGCCGACCGCTTGCAGTGACGAGACGAGCGCCAGCACCAACAGCGCGAAAATCAGATACTGGATGAACCGCACCGGCACGCCCTGCGCCGCCGCCACGTTCGGCTCGAACAAAGTGAGCAGGATTGGCCGCATCAGCAGGTTGGTGATGAGCAACGTGGCGGCTCCGATGCCGAACGCGATCCAGATATCCGCGTTGCCCACGGCGATGATGTCGCCGAACAGCCAGTGTTCCAACTCCTGGCGGGTGTCGAGTTTCGGCAACAAGGCGATCCCGGCGGCGAACGCGGCGGTGTAGAGCACGGCCAGTGCGGTGCCTTGTTCGACCCGGTTGCCGCGGGCCACCGCCACCGAGCCGAGCCCGACCAACAGCGCGGCGAACATCGCGCCGAAGAAGGCATTCCACTGGCTCAGCGCACCGGTTAGAAAGATCCCCAGCGCGATGCCCGGCAGCATCGTGTGCGACAGCGCGGAGACCGACAGCGCGTTGCGGCGCAGCACGACGAACCCGCTGAAGAAGCCGTTGGCGAAGCCGATGAAGCCTGCGGTGGCGAGCGCGCGCTGATAGAACGGATTGGTGAGCAACTCGAAGGTCATGGTCAGGCGTGGGCGGCTGGCTCGTGAAAAGTGCGGTCGATCAGTTCCGGGGTCAGGATCTCCGCCACCGGCCCGAAGGCCAGCGCCCGCGTCGCCAGCACCAGTGCTTCATCGAACAAGCGCGGCACCGTGTTGAGATCGTGGTGCGAGGCGATCACCAGCCGTCCCTCGTGGGCCAGCCTGGCTAATAAATCCCCCAGCAGTTGCGCGGCGTTGCGGTCGAGCCCGGTGAACGGCTCGTCGAGCAACAGTACGTGCGCTTCTTGCGCCAGCGCGCGGGCGAGGAACGCCCGTTGCTGTTGCCCGCCGGATAGCTCGCGGATCTGGCGGTGTTGCAGATCGGTTAAGCCCAGCGACTCCAGTGCCCGGTCCACCGCCGCGCTGTCCTCGGGGGAAAATTTCCGCCACCAGCCGGTCTGCGGGTAGCGGCCCATTTCCACCATCCCGCGCACGGTGATGGGAAACGACCAGTCCACCTCCTCGCGCTGCGGCAAATAAGCGAACTCGCGCGACCACTTCTTCACCGCCGTGCCTCGCCAATTGATCGAGCCGCCGTCCCGTGGCACCAGCCCGGCGATCGCCTTGAGCAGGGTGCTCTTGCCCGCGCCGTTAGGGCCTATCAGCGCCACGCGGTTGCCGCAGGAAGTTGCCAGCGAAACGTCTTCCAGCGCCAGCACCCGCCGGTAGCGAACCGTCACATGCTTGATCACCAGCTCGTGATGGTGCCCGTGGTGGGCGCAGCCGTCGTGATGGGTTTCGCTCATTTCTCGGCGGGGAAGGGGAGTTCCAGGAAATCATCGATATCGCCGGCGGCGTCGAAGACGTGCGTGAACGTCTCCTGCCCGGGAGCCTCCAGCGTCAGCTTCGCGAAACGATGTTCGTCGGCGGCCGCCGGTTTTTTCCAACGGACCACCAGCCCGAGCCGCGGGTTGTTAGGATCGAGCTCCAGCGTTCCGGAAATCGGCGCTGGATCCGCTGGCGGGCGGATCAGGTGGCCGGTATCGATCTCCACCGCGACCGCCGGAGCGGATAGAACCAGGCGAAATGGCACCGCCGAAAGAGCCGCTCGTTCGACGATTGGTGGCTTGAGCGCTGGATCGCCGAGGCTCCGGGCTGCGGTCACCCGCAGCAAGCCGACTCCCGTCGCCGCGAGGGCGAAAACGAGAAGGATGAACCGGATGAGAGGTGAGCCGCGCACGCCGCGACCTTGGCCCGGCTCGCTCCGATATGCAAGAGACTTGCAGATGCCTGTGAGGTTGGTTTGTGAAATGGAGGCGTCCTAAGGAGTTTCAGGATGGATCCCACGCTTCAATGTGGCACAAAAAAAACGCCGCCCGGCGCAAGGCCAGACGGCGTGTGGATGTTTCGAGTTTCGCGGATCAGGCGGCAACCGCAGCGTGTTTCGCCGCGAGAGCTTTCTTCGCCTGGGCAACGATGGCCGAGAAGGCGGCGGCGTCGGTGATCGCGAGATCCGAGAGGATCTTGCGGTCAGCTTCGATACCGGCGGCTTTCAAGCCTTCGATGAAGCGCGAGTAGGTCATCTCCTCGTTGCGGCAGGCAGCGTTGATACGCTGGGTCCACAAACGGCGGAACTGGCCTTTGCGCCGCTTCCGGTCGCGATATTCATACGTCATCGCCTTGCGGACAGCGTCCTTGGCGTAACGGAAGAGTTTCGAGCGGAAACCGCGGAAACCCTTGGCCCGAAGCAGCGTGCGCTTGCGACGCTTGCGACTGGCCGGTGAGTTGGTGGCACGTGGCATTTGGTATTATTTCAGTTTGAACAGACCGTTATTTTCATTTCCTTCCACAGTCTCGACTGTTCGTGTCTCCCTCGCGGGATCAGGCTGTGT
>JANMJJ010000031.1:0-9719 GCA_031371325.1 Akkermansiaceae bacterium
AGAGAACCGCGGGTAATGAGTGAACCCTGTCGTCACCTGAGTGGGATACGGCGCCTCAGCACTCAGGCCGTCGCCGTCCGAGTCGGCTCGTTTGGGGTTGGTGCCGTAGATGCTGATCTCGTCGGTATCCGACAAGCCGTCGCCATCATCGTCGGTGTCAGCGTTGTCGCCGATGCCGTCGTGGTCGGTATCGAGCGTCTCGGTCGGGTCAAGTGGCCGTCCATCGACCGCATCCTTGACCCCGTCCCCGTCCGTGTCCTGTTTGGTCGGGTCGGTGCCGTATTCCACGACTTCCTGATAATTCGTGAGCCCGTCGTCGTCGGTGTCGTTGGTGTCGGGACCAAAGGTGGCTGTGATCGTCTTGTCGGCGTTCATCAAAACTGACAGTGGATTGCTGGCCCCCGTGGCGTCGCTAGCCCAACTGGCGAATACGTAGCCGGAATTCGGAGTGGGAGTGAGCGAGGCAGTTGCTCCTATCAGGTAAGAACCTCCGCCGCTGATGCTACCATTGAGGCCACTTGCGCTTAAGACGCGGTAGCTCCGGGTATCAATAGAGAAATTCTGCGTATCATCGGGAGGGAAGTCGTTGGTTGCCGTGATCGTGCCGGTGAAAACCCCCTCTGTCGTTGGAGTGCCCGAAATCACACCGTTATCAGCGATGTTTAGCCCGTCAGGCAATGCGCCCGCAGACACTGAGAATATGGGCGATGGGCCTCCTGTCGCCGTGCAGGTGTAGTTGTATGCCGTGCCTGTAAGGCTGCCCGGCAGTGGGGCGCTTGTAATCTGCGGTGCCTGCCCGGGAAACGCGTAATAGCCCCTCCAATACGGCGTGGTAAAACCGACCGCCCCTTCTTTGTAATAGATAATGAAGCCGCTAGGGGTACGGTAGAAGGGGGTAAGGCCGAACGCCGGTGCATTACCCATAAAACTTGCACTCGTTAAGTTGTTACATTGATCGAACGCATACTCCTCGACCGATGTCACGCTCGCAGGGAATGTGACTCTGGACAGGCCAGATAAGGAAAAACAGTAGGGGCCAATTCTGGTCACACCGGGGGAAATTGTTAAGCTACGCCAAGGTGTCCCACGAAACGCATAAGAACTGATATATGTCACGCTACCGGGTATTGTAACGCTCTCGAGTCCACAACCCATGAACGCCTGTTCTCCAATATTTGTCAGGCCAGCGGGTAATGTCACACTCGTCAGTTTAATGCACGACGCGAAGGCGGACTTCTCGATGGTCGTTACGCTATTGGGTATCACTACACTAGTGATCTGGCTAGGCGTGCCACTTGTAGGCGCGAAGGCACTCTGACCGATGGTAGTCACCGGCTTGCCATTGAAGCTTGCCGAGATCTCAATATCGCCGCTTGGATTACCTCCACTCCAACCGGTGCAAGTGGCGGAGGTCCCATTGTCTACGTAGGTCAAACCCGCAAAAATCGGTGTCGCTAGGGCATTGAGCATCCATCCGATGATTGCCAGTGACTTGAGCCAGTGGCCAATGTAGCCGAGTGGCTTTTTCACGCCGGCACCGAATGAGGCTGCGGTCCCGGTGGTCAAGAATGCGTCAGAAACCGGTCTGACGTCGGACGTATATGTGGCGAGTGTTTTCATGGGGAGGAATCGGTAGGGGGATTTCGTGGGAATGGAAAAAGTCTCGGATTCGTAATCTGGCTGCTACATCGCGCGAACATACGCAGCTTCGTGCAACTCCTCACACCATCATGGACGTCCATGGATGGCGAGATAAAGCCTCACGATCTGCTGAATCCCGCATTTCTACCATCTGAAGGGGAAAGCCTTCCCCCCGCGCCTACTGCGTGCGGCGCTACCCTTTCCAGCGGGGACACCCCCGCAACGCCCCGAAGAGGCGGTCAGGCTTGTCGAGAGATTGAATCCGCCTGCCCGGCCGCTCCTGCGTCGCGCTCCGACCACGGCTCCTTCAAACACTCTCCGGCGCATCCCGGAAGTCCGGGACCAGCCGGGGAATACCGGCTCGTCCCTCTGGCGGGCGAACTGCCTGCGGGATCGCTTGGTCGCGGGTCCCGAGCCTCATGGTCTGCCTCCGCCTATCGGCGACCCCCAAGGGGGCGGAGGTGCCTCCGAGGCTACCATGGGCTCCCCGCCACAAAGCGCTGTCCTCGCCACTGCGCCCTCTGCGGCGTGGCCGCGTCCCTGAGCTTCCATCAAACTATGGTCCGGGTCGCTGGAATTCGCTTCCGTAGCAGCGATTCCTATGGCGTGATGCCGTTGGCAAATCCTTTCGAGGATCTGACACGCTCCCCCCATGAACAAGGAAACCAAGCCCTTCACCCGCATTTTGATCGGCTGCGCGTTGCTCCTGGTCGTTCTACTTCTGCCGTTGCCGATGGCGGCTTACAAGGTGCTCAAATTCCTGCTTTCGCTTGGCTTGCTCTACTCGGCTGGTGTGTTTCTCCAGCCATGCCGCAAGCTCATGTTTGCCCGCCAGGACAATCTGGTCGAAATGGCCACACTTAATCTCGCCGCTGAAAACAGTTTTGAACGCGTCACTGGCACTCTGGGACAGTCTCAGTCTATGGCTTATGTCGCGGACCTCGACGACCTGAACTCTCGGATCTTTGACTACGTGAGGAGGGTCGGAACTCCCTACGAACATACGGGCCTGCTTCCGGCATTACCGCACATTTCACTTCCGCTGTGTTTCGGCCTGGTGATCACGGCGGCGATTATGAATCCCTTCATGGGCATTCATCTCCCACGCACCACGTGGATGCTGCTGGACGGGCTCGCCCTCGGCTTGCTCGCGATTGCTTGGAAAACCCTCCAAAGCGAGATTGCCGGGCAGAGGCCGCACGTTCCGCTTGTCGCCAACCCGGACGGATCGGCTGGCTTCCAACTGTTCGATACATCGGACCTGATCATGCACCTCAAGCAATCCTGGCCCGTTGTCGTTGGAGGCACGCTGGTCATGGTCTTGTTGGGAAGTCAGATCGGCGGCGGTCGTTTCGAGGACATCACCCTGTACGGCCTGGCAGCCGGAACGTTCAATGGCCTCCTCATCGGGCTGTTGGCAACTACAGCAGTCTTGTGGGTGATCGGCTGGCCGACGGAGTCCCGTCAGATCCCCGGCGTGCTGGGTCCCGTTGTGTTCGCTTTGATTCTTCTTGGCCTTGTCTTCAGCGGCCACTTTTCCCCGAAGCGGCTTGCGGTGATGGATATTCCGATTCCGAGCGCGGTGCCGTCACGGGATGAGCCATAGGGATTTTAGCCAGACTAAAGTCTCACCTGTTGAGTTCTTAAAATCAACGATATGCGACTTGTCCTTGCGTAAGGTAAAAACTTTTACCTTATTATTTCCGAAATGAACGATCTTGCCGCGACTTGGGATTTTTACGGCCGCCGTGCTGAATTGGCCCAGTTGCGGGCGATTCTAGACCGCAGACGCTGGTTTTTCCTGCAAATCTCAGGCCGCCGCCGGATCGGCAAGACGACCCTGATTCAACAGGCCCTTGGCACGGAGGACATTGCCCGGACGCTCTACATCCAAATTCCGGATTCCGATCCGGTGGGCGTCATCGCGGCGTGCAACGGGTATCTGGAAACCTTCGGCATGACGGAACGGGTTTCAAATCTGGCCGAGTTGGCGAAACTATTGGGGAAACTTGCGGAAGCCGGCATGATCGTGGCGCTGGATGAGTTCCAATATTTCCACCGCAAGCAGTTGGGGGACTTCTGCTCGCTGCTACAGGCCGAAGTTGACCGGCTGGCGGCGCGGTCCTCGGAAGTGAAAGGCGGCTTGATCGTGCTGGGCTCCCTGCATGCCGAGATGACGGCGCTTTTGGAAGACCGGGATGCTCCGCTCTTCAACCGGACCACCGACAGGCTGGAATTGGGACACCTCGACATTGCCTCCATTCTAGAGATCCTCCGGGCACACGCGGATGAAGACCCGAACCGGCTGCTTTTCCTGTGGAATCTGTTCGAGGGGGTACCCAAGTTTTACCGCGATGCATTCGAGCAGGGGGTGCTGGGAGCGGATCGGGCCGACCTTCTCCGGCGAATGTTCTTTTCCAGCTCCTCACCGCTCCGGGGCGAGGCCGACAACTGGTTCCTGAGAGAGCTGCGAGGCCGCTACGACATGGTTCTCCAGCACTTGGCACGCCATCCCGGCTGTTCGAACGCCGACATCGAAGCGGCCATCTCCCAGGTCTCGCGTGCGGGTGAGGCGAAGCAGGTGGGTGGCTATCTCAAGGTTCTCACGGAGCGCTACCGCATGATCGAGCGGCGGCTTCCGATTTTTGCCCCGCCCAAGGCGCGCAGCGGGCGTTATTACATCCGCGACAATTTCCTCCGGGCTTGGCTTTCCGCACTGCAACGTCCCGTTTCAGCCACCGCCTTCCGTCCGCTGGACGAACTCATCGCCCAAGCGGATGAACGCCTCGCCAACGTGGAAGGCTACGCCTTGGAAGGTCTGGCAGGCCAGCTCTATGAAGAACGGAGTCGCCTGGGCTTGGGGGATTTCCCCTTGAGCGAACGAATCCAGGGATACTGGGACCGGGGCGATGTGGAGATCGATCTGGTCGCCATCAACGAGTCCGAGAAACGCATCCGCTTCGGCACTTGCAAACGCAACCCCGAGAGACTGACTCCGTCCATCACAGCGTTGAAAGTGGGTGCCGAATCCTTCCTTCGTTCGCATGGCCGGTTTCAAAGTTGGACAACCGAGTTTGTCGCCATCGCGCCGGCCATTCCCAGCGGAATCAGAGCGGCGTTGGCCGGTAACCAAGTGATTGCCGAGGATGTCCGAGACCTGACCTCGGGCATGTGACCGGCGTCTCGCTGAACTGCCTCCCTGTAGTCAGGGGAGGGAATGTCTCCTGATCCAACAGCGATTTTTGCTGTCACTTTTGGTGTCACCCCTGACCCCGAAAAAGGCCTGTTTCAGGGTGTGTCACCCCGTTCCAAGGCTCTATTTTATCCGCCGCAAACAACTCAAAAAGAACACGTTGCGACACTGTGAGTGTTCGCCTGACCTGATTATGAGTCCCCTGCTCTAACCGCTGAGCTACAGGCCGACCGAACATGACCAGTGCTTGCGGCTCCTCGGTCAACGCTTCGTCGCCGAGCCGGTCCACGCGATCATTCAACGGCCCGAGGTATTGATCATCGTGATGGGTCAGTTCCACGAGCCGCTTGCACCAGCGGCATTGACATACTGTCGCCAAGAACGCTTGCCATTCAGCGTGACCCGTGCGTAAAACCCGCCACCGGGTTGCCGGACGTAAAGTCCGAGAGTTGCGGTAGCTTCCCAGCGGGTTGTTTCTTGTTTCATAGCGTTGCAGTGCGTTTCGTAGTGTAGTGGTATAATTCAGGTATCAGTCCACGGAAATCGAAAATTCCTAAGTCGCTTAGAGTCAATTAATAGGAGGGGTGGTAGAGTGGTCGATTGCGCCAGTCTTGAAAACTGGAGAGCCGAAAGGTTCCGTGGGTTCGAATCCCACCCCCTCCGCCATTCCTGATTATCAAAGACTTAGATAAAATGAGGCTCTCGGAATGGCGTCTTTGGGAACGAAAGTGGGAACGTTTCCGCCAAGTTCTGTATTCGTCCAGTAAGACTTTAAAGGTTGAGGGATTGCCGTCATTCCGAAGTTTTTCCCGCTTACTCCTGCCGGCATCGGTCGCGGACGGCGGGCTGTTCGCCCTTCATTTTCCGCAGCAATCGCGCGGGCGTGCGCGAGAAGGGGTGAAGAGTTTCGAGAGAACTCCGCGTGCACGCGAGGAAGGGAGTGAAGTGATTCCAAGATGGTGAATTTCGCAAGCCATCGCGCGCGTGCGAGAGACGCATATTCCCAAAGCATCGCGCGCGCGAGAGAAACTGTTTTCGGGTGCCATCGCCTGCGCGCGCGAGACAGCGGCGAATTTCTAGAGGACTACGCGCGCGCGTGGATCGATGTACTACATTTCAGCTTCAACGAAGTTTCCTTGCGTCCCGTTCTCTTCTGGCTAGGGTCGCGGCGTCTCCTTCAGTGGGACGAGGGCCTGAATAACCCTGACCGTGGGCGGTAGGCATTGACCGCAACAGTGCTGCCAAACTGGCCAAACGGCCGGGGAGGCAGCGGCGCATGTCCAAGTTGCTCCCACGAGAGGGACCAAAGGCCGTTGCGGTTGTCTCACGGCAGCTTATTCACTCCCCATCCACCCGGAAGGGTCCAAGGGCTTTCCTCGGCTGTTCCTTCGTGTTAACAGGCTGAGTGCAGGTCATCTGGTTAAAGAATCATGAAAACAAAACTGATGATGGTTTGCGGGTGGTGCGCAGTGATATCTGCGGCTGCTTGGCGTTGGTTCGGTCATGATGAACTTGGCCAGGCGATCGGAATATTGCTACTTGGCGGGATTACCGTGAGCAGGACGGGAAGAGTGGGAGCATCGGGCAGTTGTGCCGCCCCTTCAGGGCTCAATATTGGCTCTGGATCGGAACCCAGGGCGTTGCCCTGGGCTGGTATGGGGTCCCCGTTGGGGCGGAAGAGCTTTGGAGCGCGGACATACTGTCCGCTGTGTCTCCGGGACATTCTGTCCCGCTGTGAGAAGACAAGCGACAGGATGTCGCTTCGCCGACAGCCGACAGGATGTCGGCGCTCCATTTGACAGGCTCGGGTGGTTGTTCGGGCCAGCGGGCCTTCGATCCACCTTTACCTTTCTGAGCGAGCAACAGTTCGGTGGGGTATGTTTCGCGGCGGGCACCGATGAGGGAGTTTCCGCAGGCGAGTTGGAGGCCGAACCAGGGGACGAAAGCTCCTTCGTAGATGGTGTTGAGCCAGAGGGAGATTTCCGCGAGATCGACGGCGGTGGGGTTGAGATCGACGCCGAAGACGTTGTTGTCGGCGATGAACATTTTCACCTTCTGGCGCTCCTGGGTGTAGTCGTCGTGAGGGATGGTGACGCCGGTTTCCTTCTGCTTTCGCTGGAGGTAGGCTTCGGCGAGTTGGTTGATGGCTTCGTTGGCAAATGCAGCGGAACCGATGGCCATTTCGCAAACGGTCAGGCGGAGGATTTCATCGGCCAGTAAGCCTTCGATGCGTTCCTTGAGGGCGTATTTGACGAGGCAGCGAGCGAGAGCCGCTGGATGATCTGCTGGAGGATGTGGTTGCGGAGTTTTACTTTGGAGAGAATCGGCGTGCCCTTGGGATCGAACAGGTGGCTCTTGAGCGGGGCGATGGTGAAATCGTCGTGGATGGATTGTTTCTCGTGATCCTTGAGGCCGAGCTGGGCGTCGTCGGGCGCAAGCTGGCGGCCGTCGTAGATGAGGCGGAAGAGGGTCTGGATGGAGTGGTGGAAGTAGTAGCCATCGCGCATCTCGTCGGTGGCGAGATCGACCATTTCCAGATCGCGGAGGGATTCGATGGAATAACCTTTAAGGTATTCCTCGGATTTGACGGGGAGGTAACCGAGCTCGGGGCGGGCTTCCAGATAGAAGCAGGACGATCTGGCCGAAGGAGAGGAAGATGACCCAGCGGGGTGGTTCATCTTGGGAGAAGATGTCTTTGCTGAGGATGTCTTCCCAGGTGCGGTCGGCATCAGCGGGTTTTCCCGGAAGCTGTGGGTTGGTGTTTTGGGGATCCGCGGTGAATTGCGAGGGAAATGGGGTGAGGGAAAGCGGGTCGGTGCCGAGTTCGTCATCGGAGATTCAGGTCGGGAGTGCTTCGATGATCCAGAGGGCGGGTGCGCCGGATTGGGTGGTGACTTCGCCGATGAGCGGGATGCGGACGGTGGCGGAGCCGTGGCCGAGGGCACGCCAGGATGGTACGAGGTCGTAGCCGAAGACGGGAAGAAGGCTCGTTAGGAATTCACGTTGGATTTCTGCGGGAGAATCGGGGGCGCGACGGATTTTTTCGAGGGCGCGAAATAGGGCTGGGCGAGCGAGCGCAGGCAGGCGGGCGGGTGGCTCGCAGGAAGCCCCCTTTGATCACCAGCTCGTCCAATGAGAAGAGGTTGCCTTTGAAGATTTGATAAAATGGGGCGGGCGCTGGATCGTCGTGCCATGGAAATGCATGCAGCGGATCTCCGCAGCCGGGAACATCCGCTGCGGGGTCGTTCCAAACAGAAGGACGGCGGAGATCAGATCGGGGACGTCCACGAAGCGGCGGCGGATGAGCTGGGCTCCTGCTTTGCTGACCAGCGCGGCCATTTTTGAATGGCGGGCACGGTCGTCGCTGCCTTTGACGAAGATCAGGCGCTCCTTGCCCATTGCGCCGGCACGGTCGAACTCGCGTTCGGTGGGAGAAATTCCTTCCGAGTCTTCAAACCCGTAATCGTTTCCGAAGATGCCGATATACAACGCGCAACTGTCCACTTCATCCAGATAGACTTCGTCCAGTCGTCCTCCGGATGCTGGAATATCCTCAAAAAGGAACACGGAAAAATAGCGACCCAACAGGGCATCGGTCTCCACGAATTGCTTTACGGCGCGGCGCTCGGCAGCCAGTTCACGCTGGGTGCTGCTAACGAAAATGACGAATTTCCCGGAGTGATTCATGAGATGGCGGCGTCGAGGATTGCATTTTCCATGATTCGCCAGCGGTTTCCGGTGATGGGGCCAGTGCGCGGGGCACCGGGATCGAGGGCGGCCCTGGGCAAGGGCTTGGAAGTCGGGAGAGCGGCGTGAAGGGCGTCGGCAAGAGTGGTTTGGCCGAGGTGGTCTAGCAGCCAGCCGAGGCGTTGGATTTGGGCGGTTTCGGATTCCGAAGCGGAAGCTGCGGCGAGCTTTGCGGGATCGATGGATTCCGCGAGTTCGGAGAGGACGGTTAGGACGGCGTCGAGTCCGCCGATATGGCGGGCATAGCGGACGAGGTCGAGGGCGGTCGCTTCCGGGCTGGACACAGTGAGCATGCCGGAATGGCCCTTACGGGACTGGAGCGGGGTGGTGGCGAAATCCCGTTTGCGGAAAAAGCGGATCGAAAGGCCGGGTAAGTCCAGCGGTCTCTCCTGCCTAGGGACTACGATCTGGAGTTGCTGGACCTGTTGATGGGCGGCCCCATGGAGGGCTGCGGCACTGAGCAGACCGATGTAGTAGGGCAGGTCCAGCGAGCGCATTAAATCGGCGATGTACCAATCGGAGGGCGGGATGCCCTGGGTGGCGTATTCGACGGGGATGATGGCGTGGAAGCCTTTGCGAATGCGTCTGACGCGGCCTTTTTCCGCGAGGCGTTTCAGGGCTTTGCCGACGGCTGCGGTGGAAGCGGGCAACGCGGTCTCCACTTTCGATGATGTCCCACCAGGCGTTTTCGAGGTGGGTGCGGTATTCACCATCTTGTTTCAACGTGTCGATTGAAATGATCGTTTTATCAAAATAGTGGAAGGGATTGTGATTGGATGGGATCTGGCGGCGGACTTTCTGGAGGCCGACGGAATCGGCGATGAGCAGGCGCTGGCGGGGTTGGGCGAGCAGCGAGGGATCGAGCTGGTAAGGGAGCAACATCCATGGCACCGCAGTGACCGAGGTGGAGGACACGGTTCTCCGGGGTGGAGGCGCGGATTTGGGATTCTAAGACGAGGCGGGATTCGGAATAATGCGGACTGGCGTCGCCGACCGCCTTGGTATTCCGGGGATCGACGACGGCGATTTCACCGTTTTCCCGCTCGATGCTATCAATGAACCGGGCTTCCTTGCCTTCGACCAATGGGGACAACCCGACGGAACGGCGCGTTTTCGGCACCATCACAAGTTCCAGAGA
>JANMJJ010000090.1:0-15323 GCA_031371325.1 Akkermansiaceae bacterium
ACCTAGCAGCTCGGCGCGGGTGTGATCGTAGGCGGCGCGGTAGTAGTCGCTTTTCGCCGCTTCCACTTGCTCCAATCCCCGGCGGGCGGCGGAGTTATATGGATCGATTTTCAATGTATCGTTGTAGGCTTTCTTGGCATCATCGTATTTGCCCAAGTTGTAGTTGCCCTCGGCGGTGTAGAGATTTCGGCGCACTTGATCGACGGATTGTGCGTGCTCATCGGTCAGGGCGGAATTGTTGCGGATCGCGTCATCGAGACTATCGATCTCGCGCTGGCGTAGCGCGTCAGGTGCATCCGCGGCCTTTTCGGTATCAGGGTCGCTATATACGATCTCACCCTCACGGGTCTTGGGCGACGGATCGACGGTGGAGGCATTGGCTGCTAGAACCGGTGGCTTCGCGTCCGACTCGACTGCGATCCCTGCGGCTTTGCCCGCTTCGACCAACACACGATCCGGGTTATTGAGGATGGCATCGATGTTATTGCGATTGATCGTTTGATCGCCCGATCTCAAGCCATTGGTCAGCCCCGCGCGAAAATCCAAGGATGCGGAATCGACCGCCAGAGTGCCTGCGGAGGCCGAGCTTGTCCCGGTGTAGGTGTTTCCGCCATTGAGGGTCATCGCGCCGGGGCCTTCGTTTGCTTTAGACTTCCCGATCGGCTCGGCGGGCAGGGGCTTGTTTTCTGCGCTGGCTTTGGACAGAAGGACCGGTGGCGGTGCGACAGGAGAGTCTTTGAGACCAGAGACTTTCCCGCCTTCAACTTGGCTGAATTCATCACCCAATGCGACGGGAGCACTTTCCGAGAATTCGGATCGGGATGCGAAACTATCCCGGACATCGCGTCTCGAATCCGTGTCTTCGTCCGTTGGAGCGCTTGCGGCCATAGGCTGTGGTTCTCCAGGTGGAGGGACAACCCTGGGCTTCGCCACGGCAGCTTTTGAATCCTCGGCCGCGCTCCGCCCAAAGGCCATGCTTCCGCCAGAACCACCGCCAAGTCCGCCAGAACGGCCACTATCCCGTTGGGGGAATTCACCATCAACCGCCCCCAAAACGGGCATCTCGGAGGGAGCCGGAGCAGCCTGGGGCAAGGGCGGCGCACTGGGAGGAGTGGTTGATTGCGGCTCTGATTTGGGATTCGTGGCGAGAGAATCGAGGCGTTCCTCTATCTTCTCCATCTGGTCGCGGATCATCCCTCTGATGACTGGCAACGATTTCATCTTTGTCGCCTCATCGGATACCTTGAGGTCGAGGTGGAACCGACTTCCGCCGACGATGTCGATTCCGCCTTGCAACCGTTTCGCCTGTTGGGCGACTTCGGCTTTCCGGCCAGAAGCGGCAGGTGTCGCGGAAAAAGCCACCACCTTTTCCGATTCCGCCGGCGGTGGCATTTCATGCACCACGATAGAATCTCCCCTCATATTTTTAGCAATGCTCTCGTCGATTTGCTTGAGCTTCATCGACTGTAGTAGCTGTTGGTCGGTTTCGAACTCGCGCTTGGCATCGACGTAGTCCTGGGCATCGAGTCCGCGCTTGATGGCTTCCTCGCGGGTGTCGTCTTTCATGACCTCGACGTTTTTCAGGCGATCTTTTGCCATTGCCAACTGCGCCTGCACGGTGGCCTTTGTTTGGTTATCCGCATTGGATTCGTTCAGGGCCTGAAGCTGGGCTTGCAACTGAGCTTGTTCCTTTGCGAGCACATTGAAGGTTTGTAGTGCGCTACGTGCCCCCTGATCCTCATCCACACCGGACTGGCCGTAGAACGAGTCCGGGCCATTGTAGATGATGCCTTTGGTTCTAACGATGGTGGCGAGAACCTTGCGGCGTTCCTCGACCTTGTCTTCTTGATCGCGGACGGCTTTGTTGAGTTCGGCCAAGCTCTTATCGGCCTCCCGCTGTTCGATAGCGCCGCGGTATTGCTTGTAGGCGCTAACAACTTCGCGGGTGATCTCCCGGGCGTCCTGTTCGCTGGCATCGCGAACCTTGATCGATATCAGATCGGTTCCATCGAGGTTTCGTGTCTCGATGCTGTCCTTGACCCGTTTGAGCGCGGACTCCTTGTCGATGTTCCAGCGTTGTGGCAGTTCGAGATTTTCGACAACCTTCTCCAGCGAGCTGCGGCTCTTGATTTTTTCAAACTCGGTTCCGAAGAACTGCGGGGTGAACGGATTTGAAGAGGTCGCTCCCCCACTGCTTCCACCCAAAGGAGACATTCCGATGGAACGAGGTTTCACTTCGATGATCGCCTCGGCTTGGTGTTTCCACGGCATCAAACGCGTGATGAAGAAGGTGATGGCGACACAAGCGGCAATGGCCAGCATCGCGCGGCGGCCGTGGCGGCGGACGCGGAGTTCCTTGCGAGCGTCTAACCGCACGACGGTTTCCTCGCCGCAGATTTCATCGAGGAGCTTGCGTTTTTCTGGCGGGAGTTTCCACGAGTGGTCGGGTTCGGCGGCTTCGGCTTCGGTTAGGAGGCCGTGGAGGGTTCTCATGCGGCGGCGGAAGACGAGCAGTTCGGGGCGCTCTTCGCAGAGGCGTTCGAGTTCGGCGGCTTCGAAGGCGGAGGATTCGCCGAGAACCCAGGCGACGATGCGCGCTTCGACCGGCTCGTCGCCGATGGTGTCGAATGGAGGTTGGTTCATTTGAGATTTGAAATTTGAAATTTGAGATCGATCAGCCTTCGGCTGATTCCACGCCGAGGCGGCGGAGGGAATCGGCTAGATTTTTCAAGGCGTGGTGGAGTTTGTAGCCGACGTTGCCGACGCTGAGGCCGGTGCGCTGGCTGATTTGGTCGTATTTGAGGCCGTCGTGGTATTTGAGGGCGATGAGGGCGCGGTCGTCTTCGTGGAGTTCGGCGACTAACAACTGGAGGGTGCCGATGGCTTCGAGTTTGCCGAGGGCTTGTTCGGGATCGGGCGTGGCGCTTTCCCATTCGCGGGCGGGGTCCATGTGGGTTTCGCGTTTGTGATCGCGGAGGTGGCTGAGGGCGAGGTTCCGGATGCAGCGGAAGAGCCAGGCGCGCGGGTGAATGACTTCTTCCCAGTGGGCGTGGAGTTTGAGGAAGGCGTCCTGGACGAGGTCTTCGGCGGTTTCGCGCTGGCCGACCATGCCGTGGGCATAGCGGAGCAGCGGGGATTCTTCCGCGTCGAAGACCTGCCGGAGTGTGGGTTTTTCCTCCATGGGTGGGTGCGACTGGCGGGAGGGAAACACCGGGTTGCGCCCGATGTCAGCCATGGGACGGGCGCTGGCGGTTTGAGTTTCCATGGATCGACGGGCGCGGGGTCATGCTTTCGTTTATGAAGACACGGATGGCGGGAAATCCTTAGAAAATAATTTGGAGAGGTCGCGGAAAAGTAGTCGAGGACTTCAGTCCGTTGTTCATTGGGAGAGCGAGCGATGAAGACCGGACTGAAGTCCTAGACTACTTTGGCTTGTCAGCGATTGGGCGGGTGGACAGCTTCGCGGCTGATGAAGCGCGTGATCATTCATACCGACGGTGGCTGCAAGGGAAACCCGGGACCGGGCGGGTTCGGCGCGGTGATGGTGAGCGGAAAGCACCGGAAGGAGCTGTCGGCTGGCTACCGGCTGACGACGAACAACCGGATGGAGCTGCGGGCGGCGATTGCGGCGTTGGAAAGCTTGAGCGAGCCGTGCGAGGTGGAGTTGCACTCGGATTCAAAGTATTTGATCGACGCGATTTCGAAGAAATGGATCGAAGGCTGGAAGAAACGAGGTTGGCAAAAGGCGGATAAGCAGCCGGTGAAAAACCGGGATTTGTGGCTGCTGCTGCTGGCGGCGATCGGCTCGCACAAGATCGACTGGCGGTGGGTGAAGGGGCACGCCGGGCACAAGGAAAACGAGCGCTGCGACGAGCTGGCTAACATCGCGGTGGTGGGGAAACATTTGCTGGAGGATGCCGGATTCGAGGCCAGCGCGGGCCGCTAGATTTAGCATGGAGACAGAGCAAAAATCACGCTGGGCCGCACGTTGCGGGGTGTTCGGTGATTTGCCGACACGGCTGATGCTGCACGCGCTGCGGGTGGTGCCGTGGTTCCTGGAGCCGGTGCTGACCGGCGGCTGGACGTTGGTATTTTTCATGGTCGCACGGGCACAGCGGCAGGCGGTGGCGGGGAACCTGCGGGCGTTGCATCCCGACTGGGGCGCGTGGCGCGGTTGTTTCGGGGCATGGCAGGTGTTTTGGAATTTCGCGCTGACGTATGTGGACGCGCAACGGTGCGAAACCGGAACCGGAGCGGTGGATTGGGCGGTGGAGGGATTGGCAGCGCTGGAGGATTTGGCAAAGCGGAAGGAGGGCTGCATCATTCTAACGGCGCACATGGGCAACTACGACATCGCCGCGCCGGTGTTCGCGTCGCGCATCAACCGGACGCTCTACACCGTGCGCGCGCCGGAACGTGAGCCGGAAACCCAACAGCTCCGCGACGCGGAAATCCGCCGCAAGGAGGCGTGCAACCCGAATTTTCGCACGCTCTACAACGAGGATGGCAACCTGCTAGGCATCGAGCTGGCGCGTTTGTTAGGCGATGGTCACATCGTGGCGGTGCAGGGCGACCGGGTGATTTTCGACGTTTCCCCGATGGATGTGGAGGTGGAGCCGGGACTGATGATGCGCCTGCCGAAAGGGCCGTTGTTCCTAGCACGGGCAACCGGTGCGCCGTGTTTCCCGCTGTTCATCGTGCGTGACGGCTGGCGGCGATACCGGGTGTTGGTGATGCCCGAAGTGAAACTGCCGCCGAGGATGCGCGGTGTCGATGACGACGCCGCAACGCTATGGGCGGCAACGATTCTCGGGGTGGTCCGGAAGCATTGGCGGCAGTGGTATGTGTTCGAGCGGTTGCTGATGCGGGTGCCCAGAGGCGGAGGGTGAAAATTCGGGATGGGTGCCAAGCTATTGATTTCATTTTTCTCTAAGAAAACGCATTCTGGCGTGTCTTCGACTCGGATGAAATCCCACCGCCGCCCATGAAAGCCCTCCTCCTGTCACTTTGCCTCGTCCCCTTCGCGGATGCGGGAAACACCCTTCCCATAAAAACCGAATTTGGTGCGAAGTCCCCGGTGCCAGCCGGTGCGGAGGTCAGCCTGAAACTCCCGGAAAAGGTCAGGCTCGGCGATACGATCCCCGGCACATTCACCGTGAGAAACACCAGTGCCGAGCCATTTGAGATCTCCACCGGCGGCGACTATCGAGGGACGGGTTTTCCCCTGCGCTTGAAAATCCGCGTCACAAACGCGCAGGGCGGCGTGCTGCCGAATGCGAGCGAGGGTCTGGCAGATTTCGGAGGCATGATGGGTTCCAGAAAAATCGAGCCCGGTGCCGCATTCGATATCAGCTTCCCGCTGGTGGGCTATGTCACTTTCCCCGGCGCGGGAATTTACACGGTCGAGGCCTGCCACGATCTCGGCTGGCTCGTGGACGACGCTCGTCCGCATCCGCTGGGGAAGGCGCGGCTCGAAATTGTCATGCCCACTGCGGATGAGGCCGCTGCCCGCGTGCGTGATCTCTGTGCTGGCGATGATCGCGAGCGGCTCTTTCAGCTAGAAAAACTCCAGAACGGCGTGTTCCTACCCGCCCTCATCCGGGAGGCGGAGGCCGGTCATGCCAACGCGGTGACGGGCATCGCCGGGATCTCCGGCACCGCTGCATTCGAGGCGCTGCTTCACCTGTTGGAAAATCCAGCGGGCGATGTCGTCAAAGCCGCAGGAAACTCATTGAAGTGGCGGATGCCCTCTTTATCCGCCCCGGACAAACCCGCGTTCCCATCGTGGAAGGACAACAGCGGCGCACTCCAAGACTGGGATCCAAAATACCGCGAAGCCCTGCTCAAATCCGCACTTTCGCTCCTCCGCCGCGCGGACAGCGCCGCCGTGGAACTCGGCGCGTCCTTCATCCAAGCTCAGGGAGATGCCTCTCACGCCAGCGCTTTGCTGGAAGCCACCCAGACCGCGCTCAATGGACCTTGGGAAATCCGTTCCGGAAAAGGTGCCAACACGCTCGATCCACCACCGCCTCTGCGCAGCCTCATCGCCGCCATCGACGCCCTTCGCAGCCGCGGATGGCGACTCGGCCCGAACACCGCTGGCGGCTCCGCCATCATCCTCGCCCGTTTCCGCGAACTCGCCGATCCCACCCTGCCACGTCCCACGACCGACGACTGGAAACAAACGCTCCTTGCCTTCAGCGATGCGAATCCGCCCACCTTCCGGCAGAACGCCATCCTCGCCA
Source organism: Akkermansiaceae bacterium (assembly GCA_031371325.1). GTDB lineage: Bacteria > Verrucomicrobiota > Verrucomicrobiia > Verrucomicrobiales > Akkermansiaceae > Luteolibacter. Next base: position 6,246 of record JANMJJ010000090.1, read on the forward strand.
TTCCCACTCCCGTTTCCGATGAGTTTGCACCCGCGCTCATGAAGGCATTGGAGGACAAAGATTGGGGCGTCCTGCGCACTGCCTGTGAGATCGCGGGCAAGTCTGGACGTGCGTCCTTCATCCGTCCGCTCTGCCAGATTGTGGAAACCACTCACGAGACATTTGTCCAATCCGCCGCGAGTTCCTCAGCCTTCGCCCTCGGTGCTCGGGTGGAATTGTGGAACGCCTGGTGCGAGGTCATCACCGACCAGGAATTCATGTCCGAGGCCATCAGACAACTGGCTTTGGGAACCCTCGACATCACCTCAGGAAGCAGCGGCGGCAACAGCAATTTCACCCGCGAAGAGCGCTTCGCGATCCGTGACGCCTGGCGTGATTTCATCCGCAAAAACAGCGAACGCCTTGCCCGCGGCGAACGCGTGCCCACCGATGATCCGTCCGTTTCCCCGGCCCTCACCGGATGCGACATCAACCCACAGGATCCCGCTGTCCGCTTCCACCTGCCCGGCGACAAACATTGGCCACCTCTAACATCTCCCTAAACCCATGAAAACTTCGCTTCCATTGCTCGCATCATTCTGGCTTGCAGCCCTGTCTCCGTGGGGGCTGGCGAAGATGGCACCTTCCCCCGCCTACCTCGAAGTCTCGCAGGTGGCGGATTCTAAAGAACTCTCTCTCCCAGAAAAAGTGGCTCGCCTGCGGGAATTCGTCCGCAAGGAGGAAACCCGGATGATGGCCCTCTATCAACTGGAGTTCATCGATACGACGGCAGCCACCGACGTGGCCATCGCGCTCTTCCGCGCCGCCGACACCTCACGGCCAACCAAGCTGCAGATGGGCCATTTCCTGCTAGATGGAATACGCCCCCAACGGGAGAGCTTTCCGAAGGAATTTTTGGCAGAGTTCGCACGCTATCTCGTTCAGGCCGTTCTCGAGGGCGGCGAAGCTGAATTCTGCCAGAAACTGGAAGGACATCCGACAACGGCGGTGGGCGAGTATGCCTATCTGGCCAGCAACTTCGACGGCTACAAGGGCATCGACTTCGCGCCCTTCAAGGATGCCCGGGTGGTGCCGATTCTGATCCGCTGCCTCGACGCGCCCGACAACACCTTTCCGGCAAATCAAGGCTGCGTCATTCGTGGCAAGCCCGGCGAAGCGACCGGTCGCAACACCGCTCGCCAGCAGATCCCCGTCGCGTTTGCCAAGCTCGGCGATGCTCGTGCGATCAAGCCGTTAGAGACGATTCTGTTTCACCACGCGGATATCTACCCACGGATGAACGCCGCCTACGCCCTCGCCCGCTTGATCGATCAAAAGGAGGACCGTGCCGCCATCGGACGGAGGCTGCTTGCGGAACCCGACCTGATCTGGTTTTGCCTTCCGTTCGGCAAGGGACTGATCGAAGCTGGCGATGACGCTGGTGTGGAATTTCTTTCGATGAAGTATGTGAGCGAATCCGCCGACCGCATCGTATTCCCCAACGAACTCTTCTATCAACTGGACCAACGACTCGACATTCTCAAAGACTTCAGCAGTCCGAAGGTCGGAGATTTTGTCGGAGAAATCCTCGATTTCGCGCCGTGGCGGGATCTGGTGCTGTTCAAGCCCGGCAGTGCGAGAATTGCCCCAAACGATTATCTCCACCCTCCGAAGGACGAAGCTGAAGCACTGGAACTGTGTGTGCCTAGGATCGTCCGCACCTACGGCGCGATGTTGGAATGCGTGAAGTTGAACAAGCTCAAATCGTTGTCTGGAAAACTGGAGGAGATCTCGCGCCAGACGCGCAACGAGACGATCGGCAAGATGACCGAAGAGAGCCTGAGTGCCATCCGTTGAGGAAGCGCTACCGAAGGGAGTGTGATTTCCGGAATGTCCCCTTCCCTGATTTGAAAATCCGGCTATAAGGAGAGCATGAATTTAAGGATCATCGGCATTTTCCTGGCATCCACCGCCCTTGGCGCTCCCGTGGCATTGGCTCAGAAAGCAGTCCCGCCGCCGTCAAGCCCGCGATTGCCGTTGGCCACAGTGTTTCAAGGAGAGTCGAAATTCCAGGCGATCGTCGCCAAGGCCGAGCGGGAAAACTGGCGCAATCTGCCGCTTGGCGAGCGGACCATCCGGGTGGCCCGCGAGCTGGTGGGCACGCCGTATGTGAATTATTCGCTGGAGGTCGATGACCGGACCGAATCGCCGGTGGCGAACCTCAAGGGCATGGACTGCTGGACCTATTACGAAAACTCGCTGGCGCTCGCCCGCATGCTGCGCTTCAAACCCGCGCCGTACAAGCCGCAGGATATGCTGCAGATGGTGGAAATCGAGCGCTACCGGAACGGCATTTGCACAGGCAGCTACCTGAGCCGGATGCACCATCTGGAGGAAGTTTTCTACGACAACCAGCGGCGCGGATACGCCACCAACATCACTTCCCGGATTCCCGGAGCCGAGAGGATGCACCGCGAAATTCATGAAATGACCGTGCAGTGGAAGGATTACCGTTACCTCCGCTCCAATCCCTCGTTGATCGGGCCGATGGGCAAAATCGAAGCGCAAGTCTCGAATCTGCCGGTCTATCAGGTGCCTAGATCCAAGGTCCGCGGGGCCGAGAAATACCTGCAGAGCGGCGACATCTGCGCGATCACCTCCAGCGATACCAGCGGCTACACCTCGCACGTCGGCATGATCGTTAGAATGGGGGACCGGGCGTATTTCACCCACGCCACCTCGGACCATGACAAGGGCCGGATGGTCATCATCGACCGCCCGATCACCGATTACGTCAACGCCGGGAGCAATCACGCCGGGATCATCATTTGCCGGCCCAACGACGTGCCGCAGTCGCCGTTGTGGCAAAATAACGTGGCACGCCAATAAGCCTGCCGTGGATCAGGCTTCGGCAATATCTTCAGCCAGGCTCTCGGACAGGCTTTCGGCAATGGCCTTGATGACCTCACCGGATTCCTTCTCGACCAAGGGGCGGGCGAGCATTTCCTCGTAAATGGCGATGTAGCGTCGGGCCACTTCGTGGTGGCTGAATTCCTTCTCGCTCTCGATCATAATCCGGCGGATTTCCCGCTCGCGGATCGCTTGGGGAAGCGCGTAAAACTCCATCGCGCGGTCGATCGCCCAGCGGAACGCACTCGAATTGTAGTGATCGAAACGGAATCCGTTGCCCGTCGAGTTCGCGACGTCCAATGGCCGGATGGTGTCGTAAAGGCCGCCCGTGGAATGCACCACTGGCAACGAACCGTAGAGTGGTGCCGTCATCTGCGGCAAGCCACAGGGCTCGAACAGCGAAGGCATCAAGATGAAGTCCGAGGCCGCGTAGGCAAGGCGGGAAAGCCGCTCCTCGAAATCGACGATGGCCACCCGCTCCCGCAGATCGAAGGCGCAGACGATCTTGTCGATCCAGTGCTGGTGGGGACCGTTCGCGACGATGACCACCTGCAGGTCGCGGTCCCAATATTCCGAAACCATTTGATGCAGGATTTCCGTGAGAAGCTGGGGTCCTTTCTGCACCGGATCAAGGCGCGACGGCCAGAAGAAGATGGGCGCGTTCACGTCCTCCTTGAGCTGGAGTTCGCGTTGCAGGGCGAGCTTGTTCGCCGCCTTGCCGGCGGGGAAATCCGCCACCCCGAAGTTCGGGGCCAGCGCGTCATCGGTCAGCGGATTGTAGGAAACGTCCGGCGCGTTGAGAATGCCGGCGGAACAACCGGCGGCATATTTGCCGCGCAATTCGGCACGCACGGAATCCGGAATCACCGAGTGCCAGCCCTCGACGATTTCCCAGAGGAAGCGCGGGCTCACTGTGTTGATGTAGTGGGCACCGAAGATGCCCGAGGTCAAAAGGTCCACCGGCACATGCGAGCGGGCGTGGTCGTAGCTGCATGGCGGACCGGTAAAATACAGGTTCATCCAGAACTCAGCCGCATCGATCCCCGCCTCTTCGATTTGCGCCAGCGAGACCTTGCACGTGTGGATGTTGTGGACGGTGAACAAGCACTTGATGCCGCGGCGGCGGGCCATCGCCGGGATCAAGGCGGTCATCCAGTCGTTGCAATGGATCAAATCCGGCATGACGTGCGGGATGATGTGGTTGATCAACTCGCGCTGGAAAACCAAAGCGATCCGCATCGCCTCGTCCGAGCGGTTGCTGTAAACCTGTTCGCGATAATAGAAGATCCGGTCCTCCGCCAGATGGATGTGCGCTTCCGGCAGGACTTCGTGGTATTTCCGCAGTTCCTTTTCGTGAAAGTTGAAGATGTCGCCCTGGAACATCCGCCGGTAGTTCGGCATCGCCACATGCACGTCGGCCCCTAGCTCGAACAAGGCTGAAACCAGCGAAGCGGAAACGTCCGCCAAACCTCCCGCCTTCGCGGACATCCGTTGCGCCATGTTCCCCATGCCTGCCGGCAAGTAGGTGATTTCCGGCGTGACGATTAGAATGCGGGGTTTGGTTGGCGGGGATTGGTTTGACATGGGTGGGAAATATTTCGGTCGGCACTCTATCCGTTGGGATGTTGGGGAGAATCCCAAAGCATCGCCATCTCAATCTGATCAATATCCGAGATTATTTCACGGCGGTAAATCCCGGCCGGCCACTCTCCCACAAATGGCGGACGCAAAATTGGGACCACGTCTCCAAGCGTTCGAACGAGCCACTGTTCAAATCCGCCAGCGAGCTGAACCCGAGGTCGGCAAGGGCGTCCTCGCGTGAAGTCACCGCATCCGATTTCAAATCCACCAGATGGACGATCCCCAGATGCACTTGCCCCACCGGGTTGGATTCATCGTTGAGCAGCGCGATGATGCGGTGCTCGTGCTCCTCGGGCAGATCCAGTTCTTCTTCAATTTCACGCGTCACTGCGGCTTGATAGGCGTCCGGCCCGGTGCGTCCATCGCCCGTGTCGATCGGATTCACGTGGCCACCCACCCCCACTGAAATCTTCGCATGAAGCCTGCTTTCTCCACCGGATTTACCACGGGTGTAGTGGAGGATGCGATCCCCGCAGCGGAAAATGCAGTATGGGATCAATTGCTTGTGGCTCGGATCATCTTCCGCCGCCGCCCGATCCATGAAGAAATGGTTGGCGGGGTCGAGCAAGCGCCCGAGCGCCGCATCGAGCCCATCCGTCCGGAGTCCTTCAAACGATCCGATTCCATCCAACAATGCACGCGGCACCACCAACACTTCCTCTCCGGCATACTTCGACATGGCGGCCACCATAAGTTTCCAAGCTGCTTCGCCAAGCCTTCATCGGGACGTTTGACGAGCTAAATGATTCAAACATCTTGAGATTACGTGATCACGTGATTCCTAGAGGCCGATTTTGTGACATGATCCCATTTGTCAGCCGGTTGCCCCGACCTCTGACGATCCCCCATCCCCCACTCCCCCCTGTGCTATGAAACTCCCCCTTGGCTTGCTCACGATTCTCGGCTGCATCCACGCGATCCTCGCGATCCACGCAAACGCCCAAAACACCATCACTTACCTCGACCTCGTTGACCCGTCGATTACGGAAGTGACCATCGGTGCCGGGAAATTCCGCGCGGAAGTGCTGCCGGGGACCTCTGGCACCGGAAATTTCGACACCTTTCTCAAGCTCAACGGCACCCCGGTGGAGCAAGGTTACAACACCTCGGCCAGGAGCGTCATGGACAACGTGAACGGCCACTGGACCCACAACCTGACCGTCGGTGATATGTCAGTCGTGCAAGACTTGACGGGACGATATTTGATGACGGTCGGGATGGACCTGAACGAGCCGAATTCCGCCGGTGCCCGCTATCAGTCCTTGGACGCCTTCCAAATCTATGTCTCGCCCACCGGCTCCCAAAACACGACCAACCCGACGCAGCTCGGAACCCTGATTTACAACATGGACGCCGTTCAGGATAACGCGCTCTTGCTGGACGTGAACCGCAACTCGTCCGGCGGCAGCGGTCGCTCCGACTTGAACATCTACCTGGATCTCTCGTTGTTCGCCGGGGTCAAACAAAGCGACTTCATCTATTTCTACGTCAAAATGGGTGGTGTGGGCATGGGCCAAGCTCCCCAGTATCCAAACCTGAGTTTCGCCAACGACGGCGGCTTCGATGAAATCCGCCGGGACTACAGCCTCCAGACGGTGGCTTCCATCCCTGAGCCGAGCGTCGCGATGTTGTTTGTGCTGGCGGCGACCGGCTTGGTCGCCCGTCGTTCCCGTCGCTGAAACTCCTAGCGTCTCGCGTCCGTCGGCCCGAAACCCACCTCGCGGGAAGCCCTGGATTCCCGGCACTTGGCCCATCGAAACCGGCTTGCGCCATTTTTCCAAAAATCCTCTTGCTCCGCCGGAGTCCCGCCGGTAAACCTCCGCCCCACCCGAAAGGGGCGTTAGCTCAGTTGGTAGAGCACTTGCATGGCATGCAAGGGGTCAGCGGTTCGAATCCGCTACGCTCCACCACTCTTGTTTTCAATGAGTTACGGAATTTCAACTGGTCGAATATCCCCTAAAGTAACCCCTACTTCAATTCCGGGTCTACTGCTCTGCTTTGAAAGGTGAGACCGATAACTCGATTCAAGCTCACGCAGTGGCGTCAGGGGTTTTAGCCAGGCGAAAGCACCGGGGCTCCAGTAATCATCGCTCCGGCCATAGGACACATAGCCGCCCAGGCAGCAGGCACGACGGGAACCCGAAGTTCACCTACCGCCGTGGATGAGGCTGCACACTCATCGCCACTCCGGTCAGGACATCTTCAATCACACCTCTGGACATTCTGGATCTTCATATCTAGCGTCCTTACGTCAACGCGATGCATGAAACCAGCACAGCCCCAAGCCCCGAGCGACAGTCCCTCAGTGTCGTATTTCTGGGTTCCTTTAATCCCTCATTTCCAGCGGCTTGGCACCACTGTTCGGCGAAGCCGTGGTCACTCATTCACCAAGAGAATCCAACGGTAGTTCAACGAGCGGTAGCTTGGCTCCTGAGTCCGTAAGAACACAGGTAGCCAGCCGAATTAAGGATTTTCCGATTCCTCAAGCCGCAACAAAGCGTCGCTCGTTCAGAGAAACAGACCGCTGGGAGGGATTGGTTACCCACGTCTCTGAAAGCGGAATTGTCGCCACTCTGAGCCGACGATATCAAGATTTCCCTGCGGAGGAGGCCTCAATCCCATGGGACGAGATCAATTCAGAAGATCGAGCTTTGGCACAGGAAGGATCGACCTTTCATTGGAAAGTTGGCTACCTTCAAATTGACGGTCAGCAATTCAGCGTCTCTCACATTGAATTCCGGCGCGCTCCAAACTTTTCCGCCCGTGAAAAGGCGGCGGCAAAAGTCAGGGCAGCGGAATACTCCTCACTGTTCGATGCCTGAAGCGGCCCGAGATCGTCCGGCCGAACAGGAAATTGAAGTATCACTGTTTGGTCCCGGATTTGGAGAGTGCGTGGTCATCCATCTTGGATCGAATCGTTGGGCGGTGGTGGATTCATGCCTCGACAAGGAATCAAAGCGTGCTGCGGCTCTGACCTATTTTGATCAGATTGGGGTCGATTCGCAATCAAGTGTCGAGTTGGTCGTCTGCACCCATTGGCATGACGATCACATCAAAGGGATCGCATCCGTGCTCTCGGAGTGTCCGAATGCGACATTCGTTTGTTCATCGGTGCTGAAAGAAAGCGCGTTCTTGGAATTGGTCGCATTGGGCGAGGAAATCCGGGGTTCATATGGCAGCGGCCTCCGTGAAATCGAAAAAGTTTTGAAAAAAATCCAATTCCGCCGGCACCGCCATGAGCCAGCGGCCCTGACTCTCTGCAAAGCAGGGAAAGTTCTGTTCGAACAGACTATTGGCGACGTTGTAACGAAGATCGAAGCGCTTTCGCCTTCGGACCCGGACCATCAACGCATGTCGTTGCTTTTCGAGCAGGAAAGGGACCTGTTGTTGGCAGGCGAATTCAAGCGAACCGTTCCCTCGCTACACCCCAATTTGGGCTCGGTGGTGATGCGATTGCAAATCGGAGAACAAGCGATCCTTCTTGGCGCGGACATGGAGCATCGTCCCTCCACGGACAGTGGATGGACAGCCATCGTGTCAAACTCTACAGCCGAGATACCCGCCGATCTCTACAAGGTGGCCCATCACGGAAGCATCACCGGTCACGCACCGGAAATCTGGAGTCAGCTTCTAGCCCCGAACTGCCTCGCCGTCCTGGCTCCAAATCAGAGGCTTGCCAACCCGATTCCAAAACCCACCGATGTGGAGCGGATACTTTCGTACACTGACCGCGCCTACGCGACAGCGCCGGCAAAGGTGCCGAAAAAGCGATTGGAGCAACCTTCGGAGCGCCTGTTCCGCAGAAAGGGTATCATCGTGAAAGAGACCCCTTCGTCCCAAGGGCACGTGAGAGCACGAAAATCAATGGACTCACCTCAACCTTGGGAAGTCGCTTTGTTTGGCCGTGCTTTGCGCCTCACAAGCTAGCGTTGGCTGGGACAGCAGGGAATGGCGGGGTCGCAGGCAGCGTCCGCTGGCAGATCAATCATGGTTCTCGGTGGAAGGTTGCCCGCCCCAACAGACTGAGTCCCCCACAATAAGCGAAATACGCGGTGATTTCCACGAGCGGCGACGGCATCACCTAGCAGACGGACCATTGCCCGGACATCGGATTCTGAGAGAGAGAACTCTTCCATCTGCTAGCTGTGAGGATGCTGATCTGCATTCCTCTGTTTGCCAAGAAGAGAGTTGCCTGACCTACAATAGGAGAACAAGGGATAGGGCGCCATGGTCAACGGCACTTATAACAAAACCCGACTTTTCCAAATTCAATTGAGCTCCACATATACGTGCTGAATTGACGGATCTGGATTTCAGTCCGACCAAAGTGAGGTTTTTTACGCCTCCACTACCTGCGCGGAATCCAATCGGCGCGGTCTTTCGAAGGGGGGCGGCTTCATCGGATTTCCATCGGATCAAAACCCGCAATTCCTTATGAAATAAGGGGGAAACTGGTGCACGCTGTAGGGTTCGAACCTACGACCCCATCCGTGTGAAGGATGTGCTCTACCACTGAGCTAAGCATGCGTTCCGGTGAGGGCCATGGGA
>JANMJJ010000087.1:0-25743 GCA_031371325.1 Akkermansiaceae bacterium
GCCACAGCGTGCCCATCGCTAACCGTGAATAGCACCGAGCCGTCCTCGCCGGGTAAAACCGCATCGCGCGGGACGACAAAGGCGTCCTTTTCCTCCACCGGAATTTCGCCGCGCACATAGCCGTCGAGCAAGAGCGGCACATCGGGCGGCACGTTCACAAAGGTATCCACCAGCCGCGTTTCGGGATTCACCCGCTGGGTCACCAGACGAATGCCCCCCTCGCCCTCCACTCCGCCCTGATTGACCGAGGAAATACGGACTTTCTGCCCTTCATGAAGCCGTCCGGAATCGGCGGGTTCCACGCCCAGCAGAATCTCGATCTGCTTGGAAGGAACGAGCGAAAGCAAGGGGCCGCCCGCCGGGACGATCTGCCCGATTCGGACATCGATGGATGCTAACAAGCCGGTGAGATCCGCCTTGAGAATCGTGCGCTCGCCCGCGCCACGGGCTTTCAAACTGGTGAGTGTGGCGGCGGCGTCACGCGCTTCTTGCTGCGCCTGTTGGAGATCCTGATTCACGGCCAGCTTCATATCAAAACGTCTTTGCGTTTGTTCGAGCTGGAGTTGCGTGGTCTCGGCGGCGGACTCCGCCTGCGCCAACTGCAATTTGGTATCTGGGCTCGGCTCGATCTCGATGAGCGGCTGCTCGTCCTTCACCGGCTCCCCTGCCGAAACCAGCAGGCGCACCACCTTGCTTTCGTATTGCACCGAGACGCCTTCAAGCTCGCCGGGCTGTGCCACCACTGTCCCGTAAGCGGTGACGGTCGCAGCGATGGAAGCCTTTTCTAACTTCATCGTCTGCACGGTGGCAGTGGGATTCACCTTCTCCGCCTCCTTTTCTTCGGCGGTGCCGGATTTGTGACAGGCAGTCGTCGCGAGCGCGAGGGCTAGCAGGATCGATGGATTTCGGTTCATAGAGAAAGGTGCCATGCGGCGGCGGTTTCCAGTGCGATGCGGGCTTGGGCGAGCTGTTGCTTGAGTTTCAGAATATCGAGAGATTTCTGGGTGAGGTCATTTTGCAAGGCGTAGTGGCCGAGGATCTCGGCATTGCCTTCCGCGACGGCCTTACCGGAAGTTTCCACGACGTGGCTAAATGCGGGCAGCGCATTTTCCGCCTGCGAGATCTGGGCGTTGAGTGAATGAATGTCCGCCAGCGCGGCGGCGATGTCCGAGCGAGCCTCGAAAACGCGGTTAGTGTATTCATCAAACAGCCGCTTCCGCGTGGCGTTTTCGAGCGCAATGCTTCCCTGGTTGCGGTCGAAAAGCGGCAGATCAATCGTGATGGCCGGGCCAAAGGTATGGACATTGCTGGTATCGCTGGTCCGGCTGAACCCGATACTAATGTTAGGAAACTGCCCAAGGATCGCCGCGCGTAGTTTCGCATCCTCGCTTTCGTAACCGCGCTTGAGGGCGAGCATATCCAGACGCCGCTGCTCCAGCCCGTGGAGCAAGGAGGACTCCGATGGAGGATCGACCCGCGAGGGCAGCGAGGCGTCGCCTTGAAGCCGCAATTGGGTGGACGCAGGGTAGCCGATGGCACGGTTGAGCGCGATCCGCCGCTGCTCACACTCTTGTTGGAGACCTAGCAGAGTGGCGCGGGCGTCGTTAGCCGAGACCACGACTGTGGAGGAATCCAGCAGATTCATTTCGTGCGCTTCCTCCGCTTTTTTCACGAGCGCCGCATTGCTTGCCAGTCGCGCAGAGATTTCTCCGGCCAGCGTCACTTGCGCATTGAGCGCGACGAGATCATAAACGGCGGAGCGTGCAGCCAGTGCCGTCTGCCATTCCTCCCACGCCACATCCAGCCGCACCGCCTTCACATCCGCGCGAGCACTGGCGAGCTCTTGGCCATGGGTAATTAGGGACCGCAAATCCCAATTCAAGCCGTAGCCGGTGCCAGTCTGAGTGCCAGCCGTCGCTCCGCCGGTGACGAAATCGAGATTTCCGCTGAGTTGCGGATTCGGTAAAATGCCGGCCTTGAGAAGCTGGGCCTCCGCCTCCGCGCATTGGTCACGCGTCGCTCGCAGCGCCGGATTGAGCACCACCGCGAGCACCGCAGCCTCGTCCGGGGAAAGTCCGTCACTCGCATCCAGTCTGACCGGTCGCAGCAGAGGATGCTTGATCTCGCGCACTGAAATTTCCAACGCCTTTCCGCCCACGGGCCGGAGTGACTTCTCAACGGCCTCGGACGACAACGGCAGCGCGTGGAATGCCGCACAGCCACTGAGGAAAAGCATTCCCCCCAGGCCTACAGCAAAAACAACCCTGGCATCACACCTTCCCAAAGTCCGTATTCGCGCCAACTCGCGGCCGGTTAGAAGGACAGATGATGCCAGGATCTTTTGCGATATTGCAGTCAACGGGGGATGAGTAGCGGACTTTATATGAGAATCCGGTGAGGGAAACACTTTCATCTCAGGTTTTCCGGGTTAGGGGGCCTGTCGCTTCGGGCGGTAGAAAAGCAAGCCCACTGCCGCGACCGTCGCAAACCCCGCCCCGGCGAGAAACGTGATCGGCGGGCCGTAGGTGCTCCAAAGGCCGCCCGCGATGACGCTCGCCAACAACAGCGCAATGCCACTGATCAAGTTGAACAGCCCGAAGGCCGTGCCGCGAAGTTCTTCGGGAGAAGCGTTGGCCACCAACTTCGAGAGCAAACCCTGAGTCAGTGCCATGTGCAGACCCCAAAGTCCCGCGCCGATGAACGCGGCAAGCGGCGTGGTTGCAATCGCCAGAACTCCGTCGGCAGCGATCAGCACGCCGAGTCCCACTACCAATAGCAGCCGTGGATGAATGCGGTCCGCGATGACGCCCGCCGGATAAGCGAAGGCCGAATAGATTACATTCATCACGATCATGATGATCGGAACAAGGCCCAGGGAAAGTCCCACGTCTTTTGCCCGCAAAATCAGGAATGCCTCGCTGAAACGCGCCAAGGTGAACATCCCCCCGAGTGCCACGATCAGCCAGTAGCTGCTAGAGAGACGCCTGGCATTGGACAGAGCCAGACGTTTCCCGATCCCGGATTCCAAGCCCCCCGCCTCCGGCTCCCGCACCGCCACGGCTAACAGCATCACCGCGAGAAACGCGGGAACCACCGCCACCCACAACACCGCTTTGATGTCGTTGGCGAGCCACGCCATGAACGCGACAGCGAGCAGCGGCCCGATAAAGGCACCCACGGAGTCCAGCGACTGGCGCAACCCGTAGGCCGCACCGCGCATTTCAGGTGGCACGAGATCCGCGATGAGCGCGTCACGCGGCGCACCCCGGATTCCCTTGCCGATGCGGTCCACGATCCGCGCCGCGAACACCCATTGGATCGTATTGGCCAACGGAAATACCGGCTTAGTGATGGCACCCAGTCCATAGCCGATGACAATCAGGAATTTCCGCTTCTGAAAATAGTCGCTGATCGCGCCGGAGAACACCTTCGTGATCGCCGCCGTTGCCTCGGCGATTCCCTCGATCACCCCAACAGTTAGGATGGACGTCCCGAGCACGCTCACCATGAAGATCGGCATCAAGCTGTGCACCAGCTCGGAGGAAGCGTCCATAAACAACGAACCGAACCCGAGCACCCAAACGCCGCGCGGCATGGCAAAATAGCCAACTTTGCGTTTCGCCACTGAATCAGGTCCATTCGACAGCGGCGGGTCCATCAGAAATCAATTGCTAGAAATTCCAAACCACGTAAAACACCCCGGCGGGATTAGGCCCGGGGTTTGAATCGTCCCGCAGTGACTGGCTAATGCTCGCCTTCAGCGACCAGTTCGCATTAAACGTGTAAATCACCCCCAACGTGGTGGCCAAGGTGGTGTCCTCCGTCTGATCCAGCGGGGTGAGTCCGTAGATTTCAGTCCCCACGGCGAGCTGTTTGTTGAAGTTATAAAGTGTGGCGACGCCCCAGAACGCCACGTCGCTGGCATTGTCATCAAATGCCCATTGGTAGCCCGCCTCCGCGAAATGATACCAATTCCCCACCGTCTTGCCGAACTCGATGGGGAGTTGTGCCCGCCAGACTCCATCGCTCAATCCATCGCCCGTGCTGGCGGTGGGCAGCGTCACCTTGGGCGAAAGGGACATGGCGGGGAGCCAGCTCTGCGGGTCTTCTTCCAGGAAACGCCATTTCATCTTGAAGTCGGTGGTACCGAAGCCATTTGCGCTCATCCCGATGTCTGGATCGCCGCCGATTTCGGCCATCGTCAGATCGAGGCGCACCGTGGGAACGACGGCATAGTTGATGTCCAGGATCGGCCCGGCCCACGCATTGCCGGTGGCATTGTGTTCGGAGAACGCGCCCAGCTTGATTTCCCAGCCGGGAGAGAACAATGGATCGTCCGTGAAAAAAGGTGAGTCCGCACGGGCGCTGTTATGCGGAGCGAGGGCGAGAATTCCCATCAACACCCAGAAGAGCTTACGCAGTCCAGTTTGAGGTTTACGCGGTTTCATTTTGAAATAAATGATTATGCCGGAGACCGTTAGCAGAAGCAGCGCGACGCCCCACAACATTCCGAGCACCATCCCGCCATCCCCAAAGGCCTCGCCCGAATGCAGCTTGAGAATAAACGAGTCCTCGTCATACGGCTCTTCGCTCAGAATCACACCGGTCCGCGCATTCACCGCGATGCGCCGCCCCTCCAACTTTCCCTGCGGGCCGAAATAAAACGTCACGGCAGGCGCATCCCCCTTGAGTTGCCAGAGCACTTTGTCGAGACGCTGGCCACCGGCCCGCGTCGCCGCCGCCACGCGTGCATTTTCAAATCCCGCGCTGAATTCCCCTCCCGCCGTCTGCGCAGTGACCGGCGATACCATGTCCCGGATGCGCTCCCGCTCCGCCTCCTTCGCCCCGAAGAATTTCACACACTCCAGCCACACACCGGTGATGGACGTGAGGATTAGAAACACCGCAACCGGCAGACCAAGCCAGCGATGGAGCTTCCGTATGTTCAGCTTGGGCTTGGTATTTCCGGGAATCTCGCGGGCAGGTTCTGGCTCGTTCGTCACAACCCAAAATTAGCAATCCAATCCCCTGATGACGAGAACGAAAGTGCAGCGAGTAAGTTTTAGACAAGGGAGCAAAGGTGTATTCACTGGGCGCAAGCACATCCCAAACTCCCGACGAGGCCACCGGCCTCGCGTTCTGGATCATCACTGTTAGAGACGGGCTTGAACACACCTACGCCGCCTATCCATGGATCGCTTATGGCACCGACTGGCTTGCCTTCGGCCATCTGGTGATCGCGGCTTTCTTCATCGGACCTTTGATCCACCCCGCTTCCAGCCGCGCCACCCTTTACACGGGAATCATCGCGTGCCTGGCGGTTATTCCCTTGGCGATGATTTGCGGCCCGATCCGCGGCATTCCGTTTTACTGGCGGCTCATCGACTGCTCGTTCGGGGTGATCGGTGTGGTGCCGTTGATTTATTGCCTCGGGCTGATCAAGCGGATCGGAAAAGATGCATGAAGAAAGAAGGGACAAGAATGTCCCTTCCCCCTATTTCTCTGTTAGCGCAGGAACGCCTCGTGCAGGCCACCGTCCACGGTGATGACTTGGCCGGTGGTTTTGCTGAGGCGCTGCGAAACTAACAGGAAGTAAGCTTCCGCCTGGTCGGCGGGGGTGATCGGGGTCTTGGTGAGGGTGCGGTCGGCGTAGAACTGCGCGAGCTTGTCCACGAGCGATTCGCTTTCCTCGTCGTCGCTGTAGGGAATGTTATATTTCGCGAGCGAGCCGATGACGCGGTCGCGCGGGAACATCGCGGAACCTTGGACGACGGTCGCCGGGGCGACGGCATTCACGCGGACGAGCGGCGAGAGTTCGATGGCGAGCTCGCGAACGAGGTGGTTGGCTGCCGCCTTGGATGTGTCATAGGCGAGCGAGCCGCGTTTCGGGACGGCGGCGTTGGCCGAGGTAGTTAGAACGAGATTGCCGCGGAGGCCTTGTTCATTCCACGTCTTGGCGGCTTCGTCGGCGACCAGATAGGAACCGGTGACATTGATGTTGAAGGTGAGCGCCCATTTGTCGTCGGGGATGTGGCCGCTGGTGTCGCTCGGCACGAAGATGCCGGCGGTGACGCAGATGTGGTCGAAGCCACCGTAGGCCAGGGCGACTTGATCGAGCATTTTGCGGATGCTGGCGCGATCAGTGATGTTGGCCGCAAGACCGATGGCCGGACCGCAATCCGATAGACCGGTGCCGGCGACACCGATGCCGATGCCATGCTTGTCGGTGATTTCCTTGGCGGTGGCTTGGGCGGCGGCTTCGTTGAGATCGACGCAAACGAGGTGGGCACCCTCCCTAACCAGGCGGTGGGCGGTTTCCTTGCCGATGCCGGAACCGGCACCGATGACGACGACGATCTGGCGGGCCAGTTCCTTTTCTGCGGGCATGCGCTTGAGCTTGGCTTCCTCTAGCAGCCAATACTCGATGTCGAACGCTTCCTGTTGGGGCAGCGAGACATAAGTGTCGATGGCCTCGGCGCCGCGCATAACTTCGACGGCGCAGTTATAGAATTCCGCAGTGACGCGCGACTCGGACTTGTCCTTGCCCCATGCGACCATGCCGAGGCCGGGGATGAGCACGACGGTCGGATTCGGGTCGCGCTGCGCCGGCGAGTTGGCGTGTTTGCACATCGCATAGTATTCGGCGTAATCCTCGCGATAGGCTTCGAGACCGGCGGCGAGCTTGGTCTTGAGAATTTCCGCGTCTTCGGTTTGCGGGTTCCAATCGACGTAGAGCGGCTTGATCTTGGTGCGCAGGAAATGGTCGGGGCAACTGGTGCCAAGTTCTGCCAGACGCTCGGCGTCGTATGAGTTGACGAATCGCAAGATCTTGTCGTCGTCCTGGATGGTGCCGATGAAGCGCTTCTCCTGGGAGACCTGGCCCCGCAACCACGGCAGAATGGCGGCGAAGGTGGCGTTGCGTTGCTCGGGTGCGAGAGTGCTATACTTTTGGCCACCGAAGGCGGTGGCGTCGCCGCCCTTGGCCTGGTATTTGGCTTCGATGAAGGCGGCGGCCTTTTCGATGAAATCGAGGGTGTGGGCGTAACAGATTTTTTCGTCGTCATCCCACGAGATGAAGCCGTGTTGGCCCATCATGATGGCTTTCACTGCGGGCTGCTTTTCGGCGATTTCCTGCATCGCGAGACCGAGTTCGAAACCAGGGCGCATCCATGGCACATAGGCCATCTCGCCACCGAAGATTTCCGCAGTGAGCTTTTCCCGGTTAGACGAAGCGGCGATGGCGATGATCGCGTTCGGGTGCATGTGATCGACGTGCTTGCCGGGAAGGAAGCTGTGCAACGTGGTGTCGATCGACGAGGCGCGCGGGTTGAGGTTGAAGGTGGCGTGCGAGAACATTCCCACCATGTCGTCCTCGGCCTGCGACTTGAGGCCATTGTCGGGGCGTGCGGCGTAGATTTCCCGGAGGCCGAGGAGCTTGTCCTGATAGAGCGACGAGAAATTCTCACGGGTGCTGGTCCGCAAGTCACCGCCGGAGCCTTTGACCCACAGGACTTCGGTGTCCTGGCCGGATAGCGGGTCGGTTTCAATGATCTTGGCGGAGGTGTTGCCGCCGCCGGTGTTGGTGACGCGCTGGTCGCTGCCGAGTAGGTTCGATCGATAGATCAGGCGGCCGACGGGATCGAGTGACGCTGCCTTGGCGTCGTCCCAGAGATAGGTGACGTGTTGGTAATTGGACATGGGGAATGGCGGGTGAGAGTCTTGCTAACAGCGGAGGCTGAGGGGTTGGATTTAAAACGTAGCTGGAGCGTCCCGCCCCAGTCCGTTGTCCGGGCGTCTCGCCCGGACTTGATAGGCGCGAGGCGGGACGCCTCTGCAACGGTCTGGCGCGAGACGCGCCAGCCACCTGCTTGCATGAGCTGTTTCATCAATCATCATGCGCGACAGTTTGGGATTTATGAAACGCCAAGCACCTTCGCTCAGCCGGGGAGCAAGTGCTTCACCGCGTCGCGCTCTTCCTTGAGTTCGTTGATGGTCAAATCGATTTTCTCCTGGCTGAAGGCGTCGATCGGGAGTCCTTGGACGACTTCCCATTTGCCGCCTTCTAACGTGCGGATCGGCATCGAAGCCATCAGACCTTTTTCAATGCCGTAGGAGCCGTCCGAGCAGACGGCGACCGAGTGCCAATCGCCGACCGGAGTCGGGGTGATCAGGCTTTTCACGGTGTCGAGAGCGGCATTCGCAGCGGAGGCGGCGGAGGATGCGCCGCGGGCTTTGATGATGGCGGCACCGCGCTGTTGGACGGTGCTGATGAAGTCGCCCTTGAGCCAGGCGACGTGGGAAATCACGTCGGTGACCGGGCGGCCGTTGATCTTGGCATTGGTGAAATCCGGATACTGGGTGGCTGAGTGATTGCCCCAGATGCAGAGGTTGGTGACCTTGGATGGATGGACGCTGGCCTTTTTGGCGAGCTGGCTTTTGGCACGATTCTCATCAAGCCGGGTCATCGCGAAGAAGCGTTCCTTGGGCACGCCCTCGGCATTGTTCATGGCGATCAGCGCGTTAGTATTGCAAGGGTTGCCAACAACTAACACGCGGACGTCGCGGGCGGCGTTGCGGGCGATCGCCTTGCCTTGGCCGGTGAAAATCTTGCCGTTGATCCCTAGCAGGTCGGCGCGTTCCATCCCGGCCTTGCGCGGGACCGAGCCGACGAGTAGCGCCCAGTTGGTTCCCTTGAATCCTTCGTTGAGATCCGAGGTGCCGACGACTTCATTGAGTAGCGGGAACGCGCAGTCATCGAGTTCCATGATCACCCCTTGGAGCGCGGCCATGCCGGGCTCGATTTCTATCAGGCACAGGTTGACCGACTGGTCCGGGCCGAAGACAAAACCGGATGCGATGCGGAAAAGAAGCGCGTAGCCGATCTGGCCAGCCGCGCCGGTGATGGAGACGGTGATTGGAGTTTTCATGGATGAAAATACGGATGCGATTGGACTGCCAGACCGGATTACTTGACCGCTGCTAGAATCTGTTCGGTGAGCATCTGGACGAGTTTTTCCGCTTCCGGATCGAGCTTGCCACCTGCTGCCGGGGCAGACTTTTCCGGGATCTGGCAGACGGTGCCGGGTTGGAATCCGGCGTTGTCGCAGAGTTGGCATTCCTTCCAGTTGGCGCGCTTATCTTCCATGCCGAGCACCTTGCGGAGGGCAATGAGTTCCTGGGCTTGACCACCGGTGATGGTGAGGAGTTTGCCACCATTGAGTTGCGAGGCGACCCAGATGGTTTTGCAATACGACTCGACGTTCTCCATTTTCCAATAGGAATCCTCGATGTCCTTGCCCCAGGTGATCACACCGTGGTTCACCATGAGCACGGCCATGTGATCGACAGCGGCATCGCCAACAGCAACCGCGTTCGCTGGCGTGCCGGGAGTTTCATATTTGGATAGACCGATTTGGCCGAGGAAGACTTCTGCCTCGGGAATCATGCAAGTTGGTGGCTGGACACCGGCGACGGCGAAGGCGGTGCCGTGCGGCGGATGCGCGTGGCAGCATGCCTTGGCCTTGGGCTGGCGCTTCATGATCGCGAGGTGGGTCATGCACTCGGAAGTGCGCTTGTATTTCCCGGCGAGCTGCACGCCTTCCATATCGACGAGGCACATTTGCTCAAGCGTCATGAAACCCTTGGAAACGAGGGTCGGGGTGCAGAGGACAAGGTTGTCGCCGACGCGGATCGTTAGATTGCCGCCGTTGCCATCGGTGTATTCGCGGGCCCACATGCGCTTGCCGATATCGACCATCCGCTGCTTGAGTTCGACGATGGCGGGAGAATGGAAGAACGCGTGGATTTCCGCCGGAGTCTTCGGATCCTTGCCGGGCGTCCACTTGAATTCGTAATCAGGAAGGATCGGCTCGGCGTAGGCTGCCGGTGCCGCAGGGCTGCTAGATGGGCCACCGGCGCGGACCGGACCGATGCCATCGCGGAGAACGTCCTTGGCGGAAGGCGTGAGGACCGAGCCTTTCGGAAGATCGGCGGCGGTTTTCCCCGATTTCAAGTGGGCTTCGATATCAGCGGCGGTGAAGACTTTGTTGCTCATGGGGATCAGCGGTTAGGTGAAGGTGGTTGATAGGAGAGTGAGTCGAAAATAGCGACGGTGATCGCGTCGATGGGGATCGGAAAATCAAAGGGTGCGGTGGCTTCGGCCCCTTCGACGATGCCGACGATATCGCCGTCTCCGGCTCCGAGATTATCGTAGGCGACGAGGGAAAACTGGGAGGTCAGCGACGGCGGAGTTTCGCAAGCGCTGTTAAATTGCTCCGCATCGAGCGGATTGACCATGAGCCAGCGCCCGCCTTTGAAGGAAGGATCTTGGATGCTCAGGGTCACTCGACCGATGACTTGGGCTACGCGCATGCTTGGGATTTGAGATCTGAAATTTGAGATTTGAAATTCAATCCACGATGCCTTGGATGAAGTTGCGGATCGGGGACTTGTTATCGTGGACGATGTGGCGGGCACCGAGGCCGTCGGTGGAGACGAAAACCTTTGAGTGAAGTCCAGCGCCGAAGAGGTCGATGGCAACCATCGGTGCTCCGGTTAGACCTCGCTCGGGATCGAGGGCCTGGCACAGCAGCATCTTGTAGCCCTTCAGCGAAGGATGGGCATGACTGCTGACCGCGTGGCCGACGACTTGAGCAAGGAACATTACGTTAGATAATGCGGAGGTTTTCGACGAGCACGCAGCGACGAACGCGGGTGAAGGTCTTGGGAGTGGTGATCCCCTCGCCGGTGGTGGTGGCGATGGAATAGGAAAGGTAGCCTTCACCGCCGAGGCCGAGGCCGGCGACGGACGCGCCGTTTTTGACGAAGATGGTGGTGTCCATTTCCTTGGCCATGTAGGTCATGTGATCGACGTCCTTGGTGTGGATGATCGCGGAGTGGCGGTAGTTGTGCTCAGCGCGCTTGGCCTCACGGACGGCGGTGGCGAAATCGGGAACCGAGACGATGGGCATCATCGGCATCATTTGTTCTTCCTGGACAAACGGATGGTCGGCATCGGTCTCGGCGAAGAGAAGCTGGGTGCCGGACGGGATCGTGGCACCGGCGTGCTTGGCAAGGACGCTCGGGTCGGCACCGACGAGGGCGCGGTTGACGGAAGCGTGCGAACACCCGCCACCTTCGCCGGGTTTGAAGGTGAACGCGGCGGCAGTTAGACGTTCGAGTTCCTGTGGGTTGAGGCGGGCAGCACCGGCCTTGGTGAGTTCCTCGCAGAAACGGGTGAACACCGAACCGACGACGAACACGGCCTTCTCACCGATGCAGAGCAGGTTGTTATCGAACGCACCGCCTTCGATGACGTTGCGGGCGGCACGGGCGAGGTCGGCGGTTTCATCGACGACGACGACGGGATTTCCCGGGCCGGCGCAGATCGCGCGCTTTCCGGATTTCATCGCGGCATTGACGACCGCCGGGCCGCCGGTGATGGCGAGCAGGGCGATGTTAGGATTTTTGCAAAGCAGATCGAAGGACTCGAGGCTGGGCGACTCGATGGTGGTAATTAGATTGTCGATGCCGATCTCGCGGTGGATCGCTTCGTTATAAGCACGCACGGCCATCGCGGCGCTGCGGGCACCACCGGGATGCGGATTGAAAACGACGGAATTTCCAGCGGCCACCATGCTGATGACATTGCCAGTTAGAGTGGGGACCGAGTGGGTAACCGGCAGAATCGCGCCGATCACGCCGAAGGGCGCATACTCTTCTAACGTGATGCCGCCATCGCCGCTCATCGCGTAGGGCTGGAGCCACTCGGTGCCGGGGACGTTCTTGGTGATGAGAAGCTTGCCGATCTTGTGATCGAGGCGGCCGATCTTGGTCTCTTCCATTTCGAAGCGGCCCCATGGCTCGGCATTGGCGACTGCCATACCTTTGACGATCTCGATGACTTTGGCGCGACCGGCGACTCCGAGTTTTTTCAACTGGAGATGGGCGTCTAACGCCGCTTCCGAAGCTTTATCGACGCAGGTGAAAACACCGCGTCTGCCGGAATCACCCGCGCAACCGCAGCCGCATGATGACTTGGCGGATGCCGCCGGAGCAGCTGGTGCCGCTTGACCTTGCGTCGCGGCGAGGCGGGCGACGACGGATTCGACGACGGAGCGGAGGGTTTCGGGATCGAGAGTTTTCATGCGGGAAAATTAGAATGAGTTAGAATCAGCCGCCCTTGTAAAGCGTCTTGCCGTGGACTTCGACGCGGTCGATGATGGCGACGATGGCTGCATCGACGGGAATCAACTTGAGTCCCTGCGCGGCGCGGGCCGAGCTGCCCTGGCAAAAAAGCACGAGCTCTCCTTCTCCGGCGCCGACGGTGTCGATCGCGACGATGGTATTCTGGCCGTCCTTGAACTTGGACGGATCCTTGTCGTCGATGAGCTTGGGGCGGAGCAGGAGCAATTTCCTGCCGACCATGAGTTCGTCCTTCTTGGTGGAGACGACTTGTCCGATGACTTCTGCTAGGAACATCAGGGGCGTGGGGTTGGACCGCGCCCGCTATCGGTTAGGATGGCGGGCGCGGTGAAATGGATCACTTGCGCGGGGCGCGGGCGGCGGCATCGGGGGCCTTCGGGAGGACGCCGTCGATGGCGTCGTCCGGACGGGCGATGACGTGGGCGCTGACGACTTCACCGGCTTCGGAAGCGGCGGCGGCACCGGCATCGAGCGCGGCCTTGACGGCGGCGACATCACCGGTGACGACGGCATTGCACAAGGCGCTGCCGACTTGTTTCATCGGACCGGCGAGTTCGACGTTTGCGGATTTGAGCATCGCGTCAACGCCGACGATGAGACAGGCGAGGCCACGGGTTTCGAGGAGTCCAACTGCTTGTTTGGCCATGGTAGTTATGTGTTTGGTGTGAGTTTGTGAGAAGTGAGAGAGATGTGAGAGAGATGTGTTAGGAAAGCTTGCGATAAACCTCGCGGGCGAGGACGAGTTCCTCGTTCGCCGGGATGACGATGATTTTCACAGGCGATTCATCGGTGCTGATGACGGCCTCGGTGGCGCAACAGGCGGTGTTTTTGGCGGAGTCCAGATGGATGCCGAATGCTTCGAGATCCTTGCACACAGCGGCGCGGGTGGCGGTGCCATTTTCGCCGATGCCCGCAGTGAAGACGAGCGCGTCGAGGCCACCGAGCTCGAGTTGGAAGGCACCGACCCAATGGCGGATCGAGTGGATCATCGTGTCGATGGCGAGCTGGGCGTCGTGGTTTCCCTCCGCCGCAGCAGCGTTGATATCGCGGGCGTCATTGGAGATTCCGGAAACACCTAGCAGACCTGATTCCTTGGTCAACTGGCGCTCGGCTTCGTCCAACGAAATACCGAGGGTGCGCATCGCATAGGGAATGGCACCGGAGTCGAGATCGCCGACCCGGTTGTTCTGCGGTAGTCCGCTTTGTGGCGAGAATCCCATGCTGGAGCCGATGGCGACACCGTTGCTGATGCCGGTCACCGAGCTCGATCCACCGAGGTGGCAGGAAACGACGCGGAACGGTTTCCCGCTGACAGGCTGGGGTCCGTCGAGATAAAGACGACGGACGATTTCCGCCACGTCGGCGTGCCCGCAGAGTTCGGCGGAACGCTCGGCGATGAACTTGTGGCTGGCCCCGTGGAAGCCATATCGGCGGATGCCGATGTCGCGCCAGGCGCGGGGAATGGCGTAGGAATAGGAGGCCGGACTGGTCCACTGATAGAACGCCGTTTCGAAAAGCGCGACGAGCCGGGCGTGCGGCAGCGATTTCTCGAACTGCCGGATGCCGGCCGCATACGGCGGATTGTGGGCCGGGGCGACGGCGGTGAATCCCTCCAGCGCAGCGATGACCTGTTGGTCGGCCATCACGCAGCCGCTGAGATCCTTGCCTAACACCGTCTTGAATCCCACCGCTTCAATTTCATCCGGGCTGGCAATGACCCCATCCCGCTGCAAGGCAGTTAGAGCGTCATCGATCACTGCGGCGTAGTCGGTCACCCGTTCGTAGCCGCCCTTGGCAATGACCTCGCCGCCGTTCCCATCCATGCGGAAGAGACGGTATTTGAACGAAGTGGAACCCAAGTTGGCGACGAGGACGAGCATCTTGAAATTTCAGATTTGAGATCTCAAATCAAGCGATCCACGTTCCGAGCTTCGACAGGTCGTCGTGCGGACGCGGGATGATTTGGACCGAGGTGACGGTGCCGATCTTGGATGCTGCTGCGGCGGCGGCGTCGAGGCCAGCCTTGACTGCTGCGACATCGCCGGAGAAGAACCCGGTGACGAGGCCGGAGCCGATTTTATCCCAGCCGGTCATCCGGATGTCGGCGGCCTTGAGGGCGGCGTCCGAGGCTTCGATGAGGGCGACGAAACCCTTGGTTTCGATGATGCCGATTGCTTGCTTGGCCATGGTAGTAAGAAGTTGAGAGTTGATGGTTGAGAGTTGAGAGTCAGAAGATCTCAGGCGATGCCGAATTGTGAGAGAAGCTCCGCATGAGGACGGGCGATGACGTGCGAGGAAACGAGTTCGCCGACGCGGCCGGCGGCTTCGGCACCGGCATCGACGGCGGCTTTCACGCTGCCGACGTCACCCTTGACGAGCACCGTTAGGAAGCCGCCGCCGGTTTGGATTTGTTTGACGAGTTGGACGTTGGCGGCTTTGGCCATCGCGTCGGTGGCTTCGACGCTGCCGACGTAGCCTTTGGTTTCGATCATGCCGAGTGCAGTGCTCATGGTGTTAGTTGGTGGTGTGGGATTGGATTGAGATTACTTGGTGAGTTCGCAGAAAGTGTCGGGCTTGAGGCCGCAGGCGTTGCCCTCGTCGGTGTCGATGTGGACTTCGAGTTTGAACGAGGGATCCACGCGGACGACGAGGTTGTCGAAAGTCATGCCAAGCGGGCCGTGGACTTTCAGTTTCATGGTATCGAGATGTTTCACGCCGTAGAAAGCCGCGTCATCCGGATGCATGTGGACGTGCGGTTGGGCGCGGATCACGCCTTCGTCCATTTGAAAATAACCGTGCGGACCCATCAACATGCAGCCCGGAGTGCCCTTGATCGCGCCGGACATCGCCACCGGAATATCGAATCCCAGCGAAATCGCGTCGGTATAAGCGAGCTCGACCTGATTCAAATCGCGGCAAGGACCGAGGATGCGGAGATTGGAAATGATCCGGCTGCGCGGGCCGATCAGGGTGATCGACTCTTTCGCGGCGTATTGGCCGTTTTGATAGAGTCCCTTCATCGGCGTGAGCTGGTGACCCGGGCCGAACAGCGCTTCCACGGCGGCCTGCGTGAGGTGGCAATGTCGGGCGGAAATATTGACCAACAAGGCATTGGGAGCCTTCGAGGCCGCCGGCAAGGACAAGCCGAGGCTAGCATAAACTTGCTCGCGAACGAGGTGTTCAACTACTGCCCGTGGGGTGGATTGGGAAATCGGCGCGGCCATCTGTGCCCTGTAATTCGGCGGATTGGATTGACAAGTCAACCCAAAATACCAAAAATACCCAAAGAAACAAAGAAAAACACAAATCCATGCTCGCCATCGACCGCCAACGCCGAATTTTGGAACTCCTTCATGGAGCCGGTTCCTTGCGAACCATCGAGACCGCCGTCGAGCTCGGAGTCACCGACGAGACGGTCCGCAAGGATTTCGAGCTGCTCGAAAAACGCGGCGAACTGATCCGCACCCACGGTGGCGCCAGTCGTCCCGACAAAACCCGCGAAGAACTACCCTTCACCGAACGCCAGGCCATCCGACGTGAGGAAAAGCAGTCCATCGCCCGCTTGGCGGCGAGCCGCATCCAAGCGAACGAAACGATTTTCCTCGATGCGAGCTCCACGGTCCTGACGCTCACCGAGTTTCTGCCAGACCTGCCGCTGACGATTCTAACCAATGCATTGAATGTCTTCACCGCGTTGTCTGATAGGCCTAACCTCGACCTGATCTGCACCGGCGGCCTGTTTGATCCGAAGTCGCGGTCATTCATCGGTCTAACTGCGGAGAAGTCGCTGCAACGCTACAACATCCACCGGATGTTTTTTTCTGGAAACGGACTCCATCTGGAACGCGGCGTCAGCGAAAGCAATGCAAGGCAGGCGGCATTCAAGGAGCGCGTCGTCGCCAACGCCGAGGATGTGGTCTTCCTGGCAGACCATTCGAAACTGGGGCGAAAGGCGGCGTTCTTCTTCGCGGAGATCGCAGATTTGAGCTGCCTGATCACTGACAAGGTGGCCGATCGGGAATTCATCCATGAACTCCAAGGCCGCGGGGTCGAGGTGTTGCAGGGAGATTGATGCCCTACCCCCCAAATATCTGCCATTGATCATCCCCCGCTTCAAACAAGCGCTTCACTCACAACAAAGATCACGTTGGGGGACATTCACCCCATAAGAAACGCCGCCTCCTCATCCGTCAGCAATCTCAGCGCGGACTCTAACGGTAGGCCGACCGTTGCTATATCTTGTGCCGCCTGGAGACGGTTGTAATCCGTCTTCCGGAAATCGACCACGTTTTCATCGGAATCCCACAGCACCCATGCCGCCCGGTGCTCGGTCCCGTGGCGCGGTTGACCCACCGAGCCGACGGTCACGACACAGGCCAATACCGGCGGAATTCTCACCCGGGTCTCGTCCAACCACTCCAACGCATCTAAGCATTCGGCCGCATGGGCCAAGCCTGCCTGATAGCCACAATTCTTCCAATCCGGGTCACGGAACGAACCTCCCCGTTTGCGCACGGCGCGGATTTCAACGTCATGGTTTCCCATCACACAAACTCCTCCCAGCTTGCGGACCCAATCCACACATTCCGCCGGCGAAGCCCCGTAGCCGACAATGTCTCCCAGAAACACGACCCGTTCGGCACCGCTGGCCTGCACATCTAGCAAGACCGCCACGAAGGCGGGCAGCTTGGCATGGATGTCGGTGAGGATTGCGATTTTTCTCATGGATTTCGTTTGTAGCGGGGTTTGGGTTCGTTACGCGGGGGTGAACCATTGCGGGGATAGCCTCGGAACAATGATCCGAGCATGAACCGGCCACGATAACACTCCTGTCTAGGGCGAGGGAGATTCATGCGATTAAAAACTGCCTCATACTTTGCCTGCTTCCCGCCGCTACGAGGAGCGAAGGCTCATCGTTCCTGAACTCACCCGCCCCTTCATCCTCGCCCCGCCCATCACGCCTAGCAGGAGACAGAGCAGGATCGCCAGCCAGGCGAAGCTGCTGCCGCTGCGCTTGAGCGAAAGCGTGATGGCCATCGGCCGCTTGCCGTCCACTTGCACGCTGCGACCGAATGTTAGAACGGTGCCGCGTTCAGGCAGCGTGACATCGAGCGCGACCGGCGCGGGTTCAGCGGCGAGCTGTTGGGTGACGATCCGGTTGGCGATTTCCTTGAGCGCGGTGTTTTCATCGGCGGTGTTGCCTTCGAGAAAACGGTCGAACTGTTTGGGATCGTAGTTGAAGCTACCGCGAAGGACGGGGTTGGCGGCGGCGGCGCGTTGGAGCTGCGCGTTGTCGGCCTGCGGGGCGGAGAGTTTGTTATCGATCGCCAGCTTCTGGCGGCGGGTGTTGAGTCCGAGCACGGCTTGCTGGGTCTTGAGCTGGCGGAGCTGGACGCGGGCGTCCTCGCCGGAGGCGGCGTCGAGCTGATTGCTGCGGACGGCGTTGCTGAAAGCCTGGCTGGCTTTCTCCTGATCGCCCGCCTTCATCCAAGTGTTCGCCTGATCGAGCAAGGCAACTGCGCTTTTCGAGTCGTTGTCTTTTTTCACCTGCACAAACGACTGATAGTCCTCCAGCTTGAACGAGCCCATCGCGGCTTGTTCCTTCAAATCGAAGTCACCGCCGTGGTTCGTCATTTGCCAGCCTTCCGGCACCAGCACCCGCCACGTTAGGTTTTCCATCGGCACGTTGAGGACCGGTCCTTCGAGCCGCTCGCCCTTGCCGGTTCCTGCGGAGTAAACGAAGCGCACCGTCGCGGGACGGCCAACTTCGGGCGACGGAAAAACGTAAAACAACCACTCGTCGCCCTCTCTCACCAACGTCGCGCCTTCATCATTCACGAGTACATTAAACAGCGCGGCACCCTTCGGCAGCTTCAGCCGCAGCGTGCCTTTGCCGACAACTTGCATTTTCAAATCCACCGCCGTCAAGGCATCGCCCGCAGGCGACATCAGGGTTGTTAGCATTCCCTCGGCGACCCGAAGTTTTTGCAAATCGGCGAGCTGGTGGCGTTTCAAAATCACCGGCAGCGGACCTTCCGGATCGGCCACGCGGAAGGCCATCAGCGGGGCGACGGTGCCCGCGGCCTGGCCGAGCGTGGATTGCACGACCGCCCAATCCGCGCGCTGCCAACCGCGCGGCAAAGTCCCCGCTTCCAATTCTAACCGCCCTCCCGCACGGATCGCGGCGAAGTAGGAAAGCTGGCGGACTTGCTCCAACACGATGGGCTGAATCAACTCCGTGCCATCGTCCTTGCTGGCGCGTTGGTATTCCAGCTCGACGCTGGTTTCCCCGGCCACGCCGCGTTGGAAGTTAATATCCCAAACCCCTTCCTGTCCCGCAACCGGCACCAGATCCGCCACGGCGGCACCGCTCGCCCGCACCGTCGCGGCGGCGGTGGCATCGAGACCTGGGATCCGGACGCGCAGCGATTTGAGCGCGGCGTTTTCGATTTTGTAACCGATGACCACGCGGGTGAGCATTTGCCCTTCGCGCAACGTCGCTTCGTGAAACACCTGGGCTGTCACCCAGGGATCGAGGCGGCTGATAGAAAGGCCGAGCGACCAGTCGCTCTGCAACAACCGATAAGCCAGCGCTCCCGGCCGGGCCGCCGCGCGGGCGGAGTCTTTCGGCGCATCGGCCAGCGCACGGGGGTCGAGCTGGGAAACATTGCGGCGCTCCACGGCCCGCACTTGCAAGCCGCGCTCGGGAACGACCGTGACCACGCCGGTTTCCCGCGAGGCATCGCGCAACGACAACCGCGGGACCTGCCACTTTTCTTGCGCTCCCGGCGCGCGGGCAGTTAGAGTGAGGCTGAA
The DNA here is from genome assembly GCA_031371325.1 of Akkermansiaceae bacterium. Taxonomy (GTDB): domain Bacteria; phylum Verrucomicrobiota; class Verrucomicrobiia; order Verrucomicrobiales; family Akkermansiaceae; genus Luteolibacter. The sequence continues at coordinate 19,021 of JANMJJ010000087.1, forward strand.
CTCGCGCTTGCCCATCGTCTTGCCGGATAGATGCAAGGTCAGCACCCGCTTGTCGGGGCTAACCGTCCATTGGCTCAAGCCCTCGCCGGTGGCGGTTTCGACGTCCAATCCTTCCGGCAAATCAACGGCCAGCCGGAACACGCCGGAGCGGGTGATCGTGACCGTTAGATCGGTGGCGACCACCAACCGGTCCTCGCCGAGCGAGACAAGTTGCCAGGAATCCGCCCGCAGTTCGGGGGCGACGGCGGCGACTTTGACGTGCGCCATGACATCGCCCGAGCCGTAGCGGAAAGCGTTCTGGAGAAGCGCCAGCGGATTGCCCTCCTTGTCGCGCGGCAACAACTTGGCGTTGAAATCCTCCGGGTTCACTCTTGATAGACCTTCGACGTTCACGGTCTCCGGTTGCGCTTCCTCGCCGAAGGCCAGCGCGAGAAATCCGATTTCACCGGCAGAACCGGCGACCCGGATCGGCGCGAGATCGAGATCCATTGGCAAGGTTCCCGCGCCGCGCTGGGTCTCGATCGTTAGGGCGAAGGCCTGGTCCTGCGCGGGTTCGATCGGCACGCGAAGCTCGCGCTTTTCCGGATCGAAGCGCCATGAGCCGACCGGGCCATCGGCCACATCGCTGACAGTGAAGCCCGCGGGCACCGTCATCACTAACAGCGAAACGCGGCCCTGCGCCGGACGGATCGAGACGCGGTGGCGGCCGTTGACCACGCCGGGTCCGGGCAGATAGAGATTGGAGACTTCGGCGAAAAACTTGGTTTCCTCGCTGCCGACATCGCGTTGTTTCGGGCGGGCTTGCAACGTCACGGGATCGGCCGGGCCAAGCACCAGCAACGCGCCGCTTTCATTGGCTGCCAGCCCATCGAGAACCGTCACCTTGGCCGCGCCGGGTGAGAAAAATTCCCAGCCCGCCTGGTCCCAGCGCAACGTCACCTGCCGCAGCGCCGCGGGACCGCCGGGCAACACCCAGCCTTTGCCCGGATCGGTTAGCGGCATTTCAAACACCGCCTTGCCGGTCATCCGGCCCGCACTTTCCGCGACGATGAAATAGGCTTCCTTCTCATCCAGCGGGGCTTTCACTACATGCAAGCCCGCGCCCTCGAATCCGCTCAGCACCGCCGGCGGCCGCAATAACAGAAATCGGTCGCCGGCCTCGCCACGCAGCGTCACGTCGATGGTTCCGCGCAGTCGGCCGTCGCGGATTTGCCAATCCTGGATCATCGACTCTGCGGGCTTGGTTCCGGGGATTTCCGCCGCGCGGGCGTCGTTGAAACACAAGCCGGTTAGAAGGACGAGCGCCGCGACCACTTCCGCGACCTTCGGTTTGCGCAGGTCGTGGATGGCCTGCCAGAGCCGTGGCAGCAACCACGCCAGGGCAATCGAAGCGACGATGCCGAAGAACAACGCCGCACCGCCACGAATCGAAAGGAACGCTGCCGCAGTCAGCGCGAGCCCGCCCATTCTCCACCAGCGGTCTCCAGTTAGAATCCCGCGCACCGCGATGATCACGCCGAGGATGAAGACCAACCACATCCCCCACCCCGTCCGCGCCATCCATGGGGCGACGTTGCCGATTTCCACGGCCACCTCGCTGCCGGCCGCCACCACCGGCGCGGCATACTCCAACACCGCGGCATTGCCGCGGCTGGTCGCCGCTGCGGACACGCCAAGTCCGAAGGCAGTTAGAATGAAGACCACGCCGAACAACATCGATAGAATCCGCCGCACCCCGCTGGCTTGCCCTTGGCCTAGGACCACCGCGACGATTCCTAACAACAGTAGCATCCCCACGTTCCCGGAATGCCTCGCCAGCCATTCCCAACCGCTTTCCGCGAGGCCGGGCCGCACCAGTTCCGCCGTGCCGCCGCGCGGAACGAGTTGGCGGCCTTCGTCGCCGGTGACCGTCCACTCGCCAATGACGACGGGAGCGGCCAGCTTCGGCGCTGCCAGGCGCGGGTGCGTCGGGCTATCAGATCGCGCACCGTAGCGCAGAGTGACTTCGACGGCTTGGTTCGGATCGATCTGCGAGGGCAACGGCACCAGGGTTTCGCCACCGTCGGAGCGGGCGTTCACGGACTCGCCGTTGACCTTGGCTTCCCACAACGAAGCACCGGTCGGCAAGGTCGCCCGCAAGGCGCTGCGGCCTTTGGATTTCACGAAAAACCGGGCATCGGTCACCCATTGGCCGTCGCGCGAGACCTGGCTGGAGAGCTTGAGGAAATCGACGACCTGCTCGACCGTTTCACCCGGCTCGAACCACTCGATCTTCATCCCGATCTTGAAATCGCGGGCGGTGTATTGCCACGCGGCCAGAGTGGGCGCGCTACTGAGCAAGCGGAACTCCGCGGGCAGCTCGGTCGGGTCGATCGCGAGCAACGGTCCCTCGCTAACAGGCTTGGCGAATTTCACCTGCAACGGGCTCACCACCTGGACATAGCCGCGCTCCGCCTGGACGTCTAGCGGGCGGACCACTCCGGGTGTTAGGTCGCCGCCACGGGCACTCATCGGTTGCTCGAAGGTGAGCAGGACGGTGCCGGTGCCGAGGACCGGCCGCGACAGCGGGACGATCACCGTGTTGCCCTCGCGCCGCCAATCGCGGCCGACGTTCTGGCCGGTCACGTCGATGTTACCGATGTCGCCGGGCACCGAAATTTTCCACTCGGTGGCCGGCGCGCCGACGACAAAATAGTTGATCAGCACGCTGCCATACGCCGCGCCCGCCTTGAGCGAGTAGAGGTGGAAGACGTCCGCCTGGATGCTTTGGCCGAGCGCTTGGACATCGAGGCCGACCTGCCACGCGCCTTCGCGCAAGCGGAATGACTGTTGCAGTCCGCTAGTTTTCTTGGGGAAAAACGTGATCGGCACCTCGGCCACGCCGCTGGTCTTGCCCGCGACTAACCGATAGCCCGCCGCCGCGACGGCACCGACATAGCCGCGCCGCGATTTCACGCCGGGGAAGCCGAGCGGTTGGAGATCCCACGGCCCGGCCTTGGCTGCCTCGTTCTTCTCAAGCCGCACGCTGATGAGCTGGCGATCCATGACCACCTGTTTGAAGATGATCTTGAGCCGGCGTTTGCCATCCTTCACCTCGCTGGCGACCGCGTAGTCTGCTACCTCCGCGCCGGTGACCGAGGCCACGGCATGGTCGGCGGGAATTTCCAGCTCCCACTCGCGAAGCGGAGCCTCGCGGATGTCCAGCTCCAGATCGGCGAACACCCGGCGGTCCGTCTCGGCGAGTTCGTAAACGGTGACCTCGGTGACGCTGACTTCCGGTAAAACCTGATCCGCCTGGATGGCATAGCTGTAATCCGCCGAGGGAAACCGATAGACGAAAACCTGCCGCAGCTTTTCATCCACGCCGCCGGGGAATTGGCCGGGCGCGAGCTGGATCAAGCCCTTGGCATCGGCGACTTCGATTCTAACCGCGCCTTCGTTGGCCACCCGCAGCCAGCCGCTGTGGCGCAACGAGCCGAGCGGAATCATCCGCAACGCCTCCGCTCTAACAGGGAATCCACCGAGCGCCGCCTGAGCCTCGATGACGATCCGGCCGCTGCCTTCGATCGGCCGGCTCAATTTCACCTCCAACCGCCGCTTGCCCGCTTCCTCCACCACCGACCAGCCTAACACCGGCTCGCCGGTCACTGCCAGCACCTCGCCGGGACCGTCGAGCGAGAGCGATAGACTCGCGAGCTTGCCTTGCAGCACCCGCAGATCGACCACCGTCAACTGCCGCATCAGGCCGCTGCCGATCCTAACATCGCTCGACTCCGTGCCGGAGAAAAACAACGCGCCATCGGCAATAGTGCCGGCCTCGCGCCATGCCATTGCGGCGTTTCCGCTAGCCGGGAGAAATCCGATAAATCCGCGCCATGGGTCCGCCTGGGGTTCCGGCACCACCGCGAGAGTGCGATCAAATGCCGATGCCTTGTCCAGTCCTACGAGCGTCACCGGAACGACGACACCGGTTGGCAGATGAAAATCCAGGTGTTTCCAATCGCCCTTGCGGGTCACCGGGACGACGAAATCGATGGCCACCGGCAGATCACCGCCGCGCTCGGCCACCAGATCGTAGCCGTCTTTCTCCCGCAGGACCACATGCCAGCCATCGCCAGCAACCTTGCCGGAAAGGGCCGCACTGCCGCTGAACAATTCCACCGCCGAGCCATTAGCCGCGGCGCGGGCGATGCCGGTTAGGGAGAATGAAACGCTGCCGCCGTCGGCCGCGACAAAGCCAACCAGCGAGGCTTTCATCAGCTCCAGCCCGCGCGAGCCGGTGCCGCCGGCCGAGACGGCGATCTCGACGTTGGCCAGACCGTAGCCGAGAAACTTGCGGTTGTTAGCAAAGTCCACCGGATAGAGTCCGTCGGCTTTTAGGACGCGAAGGTCGATGGCGGAGTGGGTGTTGAGCGTGAGGGACAGAGAAAAACCGGTGGCCGGGCCGGGGCCGGGGAGCAGCAGGGTCGCGGAATTTTTGTCGATCTTGAGGCGGGTCTTCACCTGCACCTGCAAGGCGGCTAGATGCGTGCCTTCCACCAGGACCGGGCGCACGTCGAGAAACCGCGAGCCGTCCTCCGCCACCCTAACAGACCAATCGCGCAATCCCTGGCCAGTGACGGAAATTACCTCGCCCTGGCCAGTGAGAGCAAGGGTCAGGGTTTCGGGTTTTCCCTGATGGATCTTGAAGTCGATCTGTTGCTCGCTGGTGATCGCCTCCAGTCCGACTTGGACCTGCACGTCGGCAGATGCGGAGAAGAACAGCGGGGCTTCCTTGGGAGCCTTGCCGAGCGGGACGAGGATGACGCGGTCGTCGGGTTCCTGGGCATGGAGGAAAGTGGTTAGAGTGATGAGGAGGCAGACGATGGTTCTCATGTGGGTTGGTTTTCTATCACGGCTGTGGGGCCGCTTGGGTAAAGGGTGTGTAAATTGGTTACTTGGACTGCGGCAGCTTGCTGCCGCTTTGGGCTCGCAGCTTGCTGCGGCCCCTCGCCAGCAAGCTGGCTGAGGAAAGCGACAGCAAGCTGCCGCAGTCCAAGGTGTGGTGGATCATTTTAGTTTCTCGATGACTTGGAGCATGTCGCCGACACGCGGGCTGCTGGTGTAGAATTGCTTCACGACGGCGCTGATGCCGGTGAGTTGTTTGAAGTCGATGGCATCGGCCAGCGGGCCGCCTTTGAGTTTCTCGGCGGCTAACAGCGAGAGGCCGGCGAGCTGCATGGACGGCGTGGCACGGTCGAAGGCGGTGGCTTGGGAGGCGTAGGGAATCGTCCACGCGCGTTCGACCATTTGGCCGCTGGCCGCGTCGCGGAAGCGAACGCTGACTTCGCCGAGTTCGCCGGTGCCTTCGGCGAGCGGCTCGACTTGATAGATGGCGACGCCAGCTTCCTCCGCCGCAAGCTCGGCGGCGTCCACGGCGTCGTTGCGGAAGTCCTCGGTATTCAAACGGTCCTTCTCGAAGCCGATGAGTTTGTATTTCCCGACGCGCTGCGGGTTGAAGTTCACCTGGACTTTCACGTTCTCGGCCGCCGGGCGGAAAGCTCCGGCTAACTGGCGGGCAAAGCTGTCGTTGTTCTCACTGCCGACGACATAGTAGCGGCCGTTGCCGTTGCGGGCGAGTTCGCTCAACAGGCGGTCGTTCAGACCGTCCGCGCCGATGCCGGCGATGTCGAAGGCGATGCCTTTCTGGCGCAGCGCTTTCACTTGTTCCGCCAGGCGCTCGGGATTGGCGTCGCCGAGGTTGGCCGCGCCGTCGGTGAAGAGGACAATGCGGTTCTGGGCACCGGCGAGCTGATGTTTCAGGGCTTTGTCCGCGCCGAGTTTCATCGCTTCTTCCAGGTTGGTTCCGCCTTCGCTAGCGGTTTGATTGATGAGTTCACCCAGTGTTCCCGCTTCATCGCCGGTCTTTGCTTCGGCAAGCAGGTGCGGGACGCGGGAAAAGCCAATGACCGTCACGAGGTCGGCTTTTGTTAGCAGGACACCAAGCTGTGCGAGGGCATGTTCCATCGACGCGCGGCGATCCTCGCGGACCATCGAGCCGGATTGATCGACTAACAACGTGAGCCGCAGCGGTTGCGCGGCACTGCGGCCGGCCGAGCCGGTGCGGAGTGCCACGCGGACGAGATTTCTGCCAGGGATGACCGGGTGGGCCGACTGCTCGATGGTGGCGGCGACGGGTTCGTTAGAGGATGGTGCGGGATCGCCGTAGTCCACGGCGTTGTAGAATTGCTCGGGCTTGATGCTCTCGGGATCGGGGCGCTCGCCTTTCGCAAGCGCGGCTTTGGCGAGTTGAAACGAGGCGTCGCTGATGTTGAGGGAGAAGGTGGAGTAGGGATTCTCGGCGGCGGGGATTTCCTCCATCAGTTCCGCTAGATCAGCGGGAATGGATTTTCGCCCTTCCTGCGCACTGAGATCCTTGCCTTTGAATCGATATTCGGAAGAATAGCTGGTGTGAATTTCATGCTCGGTTCCTTCGGTGAAGGTATCCGCAGCGGCAATAGGAGCTCCGTAGTTCACGGTTCCTTCGAACTCCTGCTTCTTCCCATCCGCCGGAACCTTGAGCTCCCAAGCGGCATCCACCTGACCTAGCAGCTCGGCGCGGGTGTGATCGTAGGCGGCGCGGTAGTAGTCGCTTTTCGCCGCTTCCACTTGCTCCAATCCCCGGCGGGCGGCGGAGTTATATGGATCGATTTTCAATGTATCGTTGTAGGCTTTCTTGGCATC
>JANMJJ010000117.1:0-29189 GCA_031371325.1 Akkermansiaceae bacterium
CCCGTGGCGGCAGACGGCGGCGAGGTAGTTCGGGCGCTGGTTGTCGAGCAGCGATTCGTCGTCGATGGAGCCGGGGGTGAGAATGCGGGCGATCTCGCGGGAGACGAGTTTACCGGCGACGGGTTCGGACGTTTGCTCGGCATAAAAGTCGCCGAGGCGGTAAAATAGGATGATATCGGCGGGTAAGGAGCGCCGCATGGCCTGATATTGGGCCATCATGGGAGTGAGTGCGGGCTCGGACATGGCGGGAGAGTGATGGGGCGGATTGGAAGCATCAAGGGTGAGGTGATCGTGCAGCAACGCTGCGCATCATTGGTTAGCCCGTAAGATTGCCGTCGCCATTTCTCTGCCTGCCGTAGTGCATCATCGGGCGAGCCTCAATCCTGCTCCACGCCTTCCGGAATCGAACGCCAGATCAGGAGGTGAACCGGCGATTCCGCGCGGTCCGTGGAAGAGAGCCGCGTTCAACGCTCAGCGGGACGGAGCTTTTGCCAATCCTCGTCCGAGACACAGCAGGGATCGGCGGCGACCCAGTGCGCGGGGGAAATTTCCCGCAGCGAGAGGTCCGCGCCGATGGTTTCCGGGTAGCGCGGGTGGTTCATGCGGTGACCGAAGGCGCTGCCGGGCGGCGGGTCGATGGGCGACGGGACGTCGCCTTCGAGCAGGATTTTTGGCCGCTTCACCTTCGGGTCGTGTGAGGGAATGGCGGATAGCAATGCCTTGGTGTAGGCGTGGCGCGGGTCCTGATAGATCTCGGTGGCGGTGGCGAGTTCGACGATTTTTCCGAGATACATCACGGCCACCCGGTCGCTCACGTGCTTCACCACCGAGAGGTCGTGGGCGATGAACAGATAGGACAGGCCGAAGTCCCGCTGCAGCTCGACGAGCAGATTGAGAATCTGCGATTGGACGGAGACATCGAGCGCGGAAACCGGCTCGTCGCAGACGATGAGCTTGGGTTTCAAGGCCAAGGCGCGGGCGATGCCGATGCGCTGGCGTTGGCCGCCGGAGAACTCGAACGAGTATCGCTCGGCGGAAGATGCCGGCAGGCCGACCCGGTCTAGCAGGCTGTTGACCCGTTGGATGCGTTCCGCGCGGTTGCCGATTTTATGGATGATGAACGGTTCCTCGATGATCGCGCGCACGCTCATCCGCGGGTCGAGCGACTCGGCGGGATCCTGGAAGATCATTTGGATGTTGCGCCGCAGAGGGCGCAAGGAACTCTGGCTCGCGCGGGTGATGTCGGTGCCGTTGAAAAAAACCGTGCCGGAAGTGGGTTTGAGCAACCGGACGAGCGCCTTGCCAAGCGTCGATTTCCCGCAGCCGGACTCGCCGACGAGCCCGAGCGTTTCACCGGGCGCGATGTCTAACGAAACGCCGTCCACCGCGCGGACCGCTCCGGTCTGGCGCAGCAGCACTCCGCCGCGCACGGGGAAGTGCATGCACAGGTCTTCACAAATCAGGAGTGGTGCGGCGCTCATGGGTGATAACATTCCGGACAGGTTTCCACCCAATGGTTAGGCGACACCTCGGCAAACTTCGGCCGCTCGCGGGTGACCGGGGCGGTGCGGCCCATTCTCTGGCAGAAGCGGCAGCCGTGTGATAGATCGGCGAGCGAAGCGACCATGCCGGGGATGGTGTTGAGGACGGATTTCGACGGGGTGTCTAACGTCGGGATCGAGTGCAGCAGGCCTTTGGTGTAGGCGTGGAGCGGATTGGAAAACAACTCTTCCGCGCTGGCCCGCTCGACGACGCGGCCAGCATACATCACGACCACGTCGTCGCAGGTTTCCGCGATCACGCCGAGATCGTGGGTGATAAGAATCGTGGACATGCCCATTTCGGACTGGAGGCGGCCCATCAGATCGAGGATCTGCGCCTGGACGGTCACGTCGAGCGCGGTCGTCGGTTCGTCGGCGATGAGCAGCGACGGGCGGCAGGCGAGCGCCATGGCGATGACGACGCGCTGGCGCATTCCGCCTGATAGATGGTGCGGGTAATCCATCATCCGTCGCTCCGGCGCGGGGATGCGGACCAGATCTAACATTTCAGTCGCGGCATCCCAGGCGTCCTTCTTCGAGATCTTTTTGTGAACCCGGAAGACCTCGGCCACCTGGCGGCCGATGCGATGCACCGGGTTGAGTGCGGCCATCGGCTCCTGGAAAATCACGCCGATCTCGCCGCCGCGGATGCGATGGATTTCCTTGTCACTGGCCCCCACCAGGTCGTGGCCTTTGAAATAGACGTGGCCGCCGAGGATTTTTCCAGACGGCTGGGGCAGCAGGCGGATGATCGACATGGCGGTGACGCTCTTGCCGCAGCCCGATTCGCCGACGATGCCGACGGTTTTGCCGGCCGGCACGGTGAAGGAAACATGATCGACCGCGCGCAGCAGGCCGCGGTCGGTTTCGAACGAGGTGATCAGCTTGTCCACCTCAAGGATGATTTCCGGCTCGTCGGTCATGGCTTGTCGGTTTCCTGCGGTTGGCCGTCGGGCACGATGACGCGGTAGTCATCGACGATTCGGGTGTTTTCCGGGAAGGTCTTGCCGGAACGGCGGGCCTCCTGGGTCTCTTCTTTCACTTTGGTATCGATCCACAGCACATGTGTTTCGTGGGGTTCATAAGTGACCGGCGGACTGAAATGAGTGTTCTCACAATCCGGCCATTTCACCCAGCGCCATGAGCCGATCCTCACGAAATCGACGGCATAACCCGGGACGAAGATTCCTTCCTCGTGCATGATCCGTTGGAGCTTGCGCATGGCGTCTGATAGCTCCTCCTCGGTGGCGGCGCTGCGGACGATCTCGCTCAAGCGGTCGGTATCAGGGCGCGCCCAGACGAAGATGTTGTTGGTGTTAGGTTTCGGATTGCCCTTTTCATCGAAGGCGTTGGTCGAGTGCAAAAACTGATGGAAATCCGGAGCCGGCGGATCGGTGTTCCAAGAGCCGAACGTGATCTCATGCTGCTTCTGCATCTCCTTTTTGTAAGCGACGGTCGGCTCAAGCCCGTCGAGCCTCAGGTCGAGGCCACAGGGTTTTGCATCCTCGCGCAGCAGGGCAAACATCCGGTCGTAGCGGGCGATTCCGGGATAGGAGAGCGAGACGGAGAGGCGCGTGCCGTCGGGCTTTTTGAGGATGCCGTCGGAGCCTTCGGTGGTGTAGCCCGCTTTGGCGAACGCTTCGCGCGCGGCGTCGATCGAGTATGGCCGCGCGCGGATCGTCGGGTCGCCGAGCGTGCCGTAGCCTTCGTTGAAGGAATTGAGCCGCTGATAGTCGCCGCGGAACATCACGTCGATGATCTTCTGCCAGTTCATGGCATAGTTGATACCGATGCGGACATCGCGGTTGTCCAACGGCGGCTTGCTAACATTCAGATAGAGTCCGAACGGCACGCGCGGGTAGCGGTTGTAAAACGTCGTCCGCTCGATATAGCCGTCGTAAACCGGCGGCATCTCGGATTTCTCATACCACAACTCCGGGCGGGTGATTGGAAAAGTATCGAGCTCGCCGGCGCGGAAAAGTTCGAAGGCTTTCGACTCGTCGCGGACGACGGTGCTGACGAGTTTGTCGGGATTGAAACGGTAGCGATAGTACTTCCGGTCCTTCGCCCACCAGTCCTTCACGCGGGTCTGGGTGATCGACACGCCTTTGACAATGTCTGAGGGTTTCACCTCATAAGCGCCGGTGGTTGGCGGGAAACGCCACTGATAGCGATCGGCGTAATCCGGGCCGTATTCCGCGTAGAAATGCGGCGGCGAGGGAGTCAACGTCCCGGCGGTTAGGGGGCCGAAGAAATTTGCCTCGGGCAGCGAGACCGAGATCGTTAGATCGTCATACATGGCGACCTGGGCGATGTTTTCCCGGAAGTATTGTTTCGCGTAAGGATTGACGATGTTGTCGGAGGCGTCGATGTAGGCGGTCACCAGATAGTCGCGGGCTTTGACGGGAACGCCGTCCGAGTAGCGGGCCGCGGGATCGAGGCGGAAGTAGATGGTGCGCTTGTCGGGGGAAACCGCCCACTCGCGGGCAAGTCCTGGAATGAGCTTCATGGTCTCCATGTGGAAGGTCACCAGTTTCATGTCGATCAAGTCGTAGAGGTCGGCGCGGAACGAGTTGTTAGCATTCGGGCCGATCGGACGAATCGTCGGCGGGAATTCTAGGATAAGGCGGCGCAGGACTCCGCCTTTCTGCGCGCGCGGGTCGCCCATTTCCGGTTGATCCATGCCGTTTTCCCAGACGAGGCCGGGGGGGATTTCCGACGGGTTGCCGACCTTGAGGTAATCGCCGAGGTGGAGGCGGAAGTCCCATTTTTCGAGTTCGTGGCGGTTGGCTTCCGCTTGGATTTCCAACAGGGCTTTTGCATCGTCCGCGGCAGTCGTTAGGGCGGCGGCGATTCTAGCGGTTTCCTGCTTCGTGTGCGCCTGTTGTTCCAGCAGCCATTTATGGATGTAGTTGTTATAAAGCGGGACGAAGGCTTCGAAGCCAAGCGTCCGGCCCGTGGTTTCGGATTCCTTACGACAACCAGCCAGCAGGCCAAGGCCGGTGGCGATAACAACCAGTGATGAAATCCAACGGTGCATCAGCGATAGTAAGTGAATTTTTTCGGATCGAAGGCCTCGCGGACGGCCTCGCCGATGAAGGTGATGAGCACCAGCAGCCCGACCAGCACGATGAAGGTGGAGGTGATGAGCCAGGGTGAGGACAGGTTGGCAAGGCCGTCGTTGAGCAGGCGGCCCCAGGTCGCGTATTCCGGCGGCAGGCCGAACCCGAGATAGTCGAGCGAGGTCAGCGAGAAGATCAGCCCGGAGACGGTGAAGGGCACCAGCGTGACGAGGATGGCAACCGTGTTAGGCAACAGGTGTAGGAAGATGATCCGCGGCGTGCCCGCTCCGAGCACTTTCGCGGCGGCGATGTAGTCGCGCTCCTTATCGCGGTAGGCGGCGGTCCGCATCAGATAGGTCAAGCCCATCCAGCCGAAGACGATCAGGATCGTTAGAATGACCGGCAGGCCCTTGAATCGCTCCGGCACCATGCTGGAGAAAATGATCACGATGAACAGGAACGGCGTGTTGGAGAAAACCTCGATCAAGCGCTGGATGACCAGATCGAACCAGCCGCCGAAGTAGCCCATCAACATTCCTAGCGTGATTCCGATGAAATAGACAATCGGCAGATAGATCAGCGCGGCTTTGAAATTCACCTGCAATCCGCCATACAGATAAGCGAGCATGTCATAACCCTGCGAGGTGGTGCCCAGCCAGTTGCCTTCCGACGGCACCGGCGGCGCGGGGTGGTATTTGATCGCCCGGTAATCGCTGCTAGGCAGCGCGATGAATTCCTCCTTGGTGCCAGTGCCGTTGTAGCGCTCGGATACCAGCACGCCGTTTTTCACGTCGCCATTATATACCGTCAGCCCGGCGGCGTTCCAGCCGTCCACCGGCCCTGTTAGCTTGCCGTTGCGCATGGCCTGCCGCAGGTGGATCTTCGCGGTAACGACATCATGATAGCGTGCGGCCAGCCCCCAGTAAGGTTTGCTGCTGCCGGATTCACAATAAACCCCATCCCGCAGGACGAGCGGCCGCGAGCGCGGCGGCAGGGTGTCGCCGGTGGGATCATACGGGACGAGCGGCATGATCACCCGCTTGTCGTTGGAGCCAGACCATGAGCGTTGCAATTCCCGATAGTCCGCCGGCGCTTCCGCGCGTTCGCCGGTGATGCCGAAATCCTTGTTCTTCAAATCGCCCGGGAGAAACGCGGGGAACGTCCATTTCCCCCCATAGTTGACGGCCAGCGCGCGCTTGCCGACGACGACCTGGTCGAGCGCGGCGACCCCGCCTAGTAGCAATAGGATCACCAGCGAGTAGTAGCCGCGGTTGATTTCGCGAAAACGGCGGATTTGCCGCAAGGTGATGGGATTGCGCGGCCCGCGCGTGAACGAGCGCACGACCATCCAGATCCCACCGACGATGAGGATCGCCACGCTCAGCCAGCCGAACCACGGGAAAACCCTGCCCCCGGACAGACCGAAATTCAACAGCGGCACCACCCGGCTCGCGTCGAAAAACCAGCGCGCCGTGGGAAACGCGATGCCGCGGACTTCGCCCGCCGCCGCCATGGCCCCGAGCATGGTTAGTAGGAATCCTGTCGCGCGCATGGTCACTCGAATTTGATCCGCGGGTCCACCATCGCCACGATGAAATCGGACAGCACGTTGCCGACGAGCATCAACACCGCCGCGACTGTTAGCGTGCCCATGATGACCGGCCCGTCGCGGGCGACCACAGATTGATACTCCAGCAGCCCGAAGCCCTGGATGTCGAAAACCGTTTCCACCAGCAGCGAGCCGCCGATGAAAATTTCCACCAAGCTGCCGAGGCTGGTCGCCACCGGGATCATCGAATTCCGGAACGCGTGGCCGAACACCGCCCGCCGGAAACTCACGCCTTTGGCCACTGCCGTGCGCACGTAGTCGGCGGCGAGGTTGTCCATTAGGTTGTTTTTCGTCAGCATCGTCAGCATCGCGAAACCGCCGACCACGTAACAGATCAGCGGCAGCACCGTGTGGTGGGCGAGGTCCTTGGCCTTGCTCCAGTTGTCCATCAGGTCGAAATCCGGGCTGGTCATGCCGAATAGCGGGAACCAATTCATCCGCGCGCCGAGGTACACCAGCAGGATCGCCCCGAGCGCGAAGCCGGGGATCGAGTAGCCGAGGAAGATCAGCACCGAGCTCGCGGAATCGATGAAAGTCCGGTGTTTCAGCGCTTTTAAAATTCCCAGCGGCAAACAGACCGCGTAGGTGATGATCGCCGTGAGCAAGCCGAAGTAAGTCGCCACCGGCATCCGCGCTAGGATCATCTCGTCCACCGGATCGTTATAGACGGTCGAGCGCCCGAAATCGCCTTGGAGCACTCCGGCGAAGCGCGTCTGATAGACGACGGCCCGCGGCGGATAGGACGGCACGTTGCCGGTGTCCGAGTTGCGCCGGATGTAGCGTTGCTTGCGGTCCGCCTCCGTTTCGTAGCGGACTTTCCAGCCCTCGCCGGCGATGGGTTTGCCGGTTTCCGCGAACACTGCGGAAACGATCTTGTCGCCGGAGCGTTTCACATGGACGAGCCGGCCATCCCCGCGCAGGACGATGACCGCCGTGGTTTCCATATCCACGCCGCCGCCGATGGTTTCCTCGCCCAGGCTGCCATAGTCACCTTTGGAAATCCGGGCTTCCCGCGGGGCGATGCCCAGCCATTGGCCGTAGCCGGTGAAGACATCCTTATCGAGGCCGAATTGTTCCTCCTGTTCCTCCATCTGCTCCTCGCTGAGCCCGCCTTGGGATTGTCCGGCGGAACCGCGTTTGCCGCCTTGGTCGCCGCCGCGGGCCGCCTCCTGCAAGATCCGGTCCATCGGCCCGCCTGGCACGAACCGCGTCACCACGAAGACCAGCAGCGTGATCCCGAGCAAGGTCGGCGGAATCAGCAGCAGGCGGCGGAGAAAGTAACTTTTCACGGGAGTGTCTGCCGTGTTTTTAGTCGTCCGCTAGGATCATGCAAGCAGAGGATCCCGGTTTTGCCCGCGAGGGAAAGCGATTTTCTGAAAATTCACCTGCAATTTCAAGAGTCGTCGTCATGCTCCGCCCCGTGATGCTTCGCTGCTTGTTGATCCTATCAGCCCCGTTCTGCCTGTTGCTGGCCTCCTGCCAGAAGGAATCCCAAGTGGACGAGGCCACCCGCGAGGGAATTCTGTTAGTGGGGAACTCGGCCGAGCCGAAGGGGCTCGATCCCCACATCGTCTCCGGCGTGCCGGAGGCGAACATCCTGCGGGCCTTGTTCGAGGGGCTGATCGCCGATGACCCGCAGAGCGACACCGCCACGCCCGGCGGCGCGGCGCTCGAGGTGACGCCGGACGCCACCGCCACTGTTTGGACCGCCAAACTCCGCCCTAACGGGAAATGGTCGGACGGCACTCCCGTCACGGCGCGGGATTTCGCGTTTTCCTACGAACGCATCCTCACGCCCGAGCTCGGCGCGAAATATGCGGAGATGCTCTATTTCCTGAAAGGCGCGGAAGATTTCAACAAGGGGAAAACCACTGATTTCTCGACCGTCGGCGTGGAAGTTGTGGACGACGAGACCCTGCGCCTCACGCTGCGTGGCCCCACGCCGTATTTTCGGGAAATCCTCAAGCACTACACCTGGACCGCCGTGCCCCGCCACGTCGTCCTCAAGTTCGGGAAAATCGGCCAGCGCGGGAACCCGTGGACCCGCCCGGAAAACATCGTCGGCAACGGCCCCTACAAGCTGAAATCCTGGCGCCGCACCGACCACATCGAGGTCGAGCGCAATCCCTTCTACTGGAACGCCGCCAACGTCATCCTCAACGGCGTGCGCTTCCTGCCTGTCACCAACCCCTACACCGAGTCCCGGATGTTCCGCGACGGCCAACTCCACGTCACCTACGCCGCGACGCCCGAAGTCGTCGATTTGATGAAAAAGGAAAACCCCGCCGCCCTCCGGCAGGACCCTTATGTCGGCACCGTTTTCTTCCGCTACAACATCAAGCGCAAGCCGCTCGACGACGTCCGGGTGCGCCAGGCGCTGAGCTTCGCCATCGACCGCCAAGCCCTTTGCGACAACGTTTTCCGCGGCTACAAACCGGCCTACGCGATGACCCCGCCGATGGGAAGTTACGATCCGCCGCACCTCGTCGGCCTCGACCAGGACAAGGCCCGGCGGCTGCTGGCGGCGGCCGGCTACCCCGGCGGCAAGGGTTTTCCCCGCTTGAAAGTGCTCATCGCCAGCCGCGAAACCGCCGCCACCTTGACCCAAGCCGTGCAGGCGATGTTCCGTGAAACGCTCGGCATCGAGGTGGAAATCGAGAACAAGGAGTGGAATGCCTACATCGTCGCCCAACAGGAACTCGACTACGACATCGCCTTCGCCGGGTGGATCGGCGACTACCTCGACCCGCTGACCTTCCTCGAAATGTGGACCCCGGGAAATGGCAACAACAACACCGGTTGGGCCAATCCCGCGTTCGTGAAGCTCCTCCAGCAATCATTTCAGGAACCCGACGCCGCCCGCCGTTTCGAGATCCTCAAACAGGCGGAAACGATCCTCGTCGGGGAAGCCCCGATGCTGCCCGTCTCCTGGTACTCGCGCAATTACCTCGTCCACCCATCCGTCGAAGGCTGGCATCCGCTGCTGTTGGCTAACAATCCCTATCAATTCATCCGGCTCGTCCCCGGCCGCTGATTTCCCGCCATGTTCCGCATCATCATCAGCCGCATCGGCCAAGGCATTGTCACTCTGTTCATTCTCGTCACGTTGACGTTTTTCCTCGTCCGCGCCATGCCGGGCAGCCCGTATGCGGAGGAAAAAGCGATTCCCGAGCACGCCCTCAAGCGCATGAAGGAATACACCGGCTTGGACAAGCCGGTGATGGTGCAATACGTGACCTATCTGAAAAACGTCACCGTCAACCAAGATCTCGGCGACCTGATCAAGAAGGACGGCGTGAAAGTTTCCGAAATCATCGCCGAGTCGTTTCCCGTGTCGTTGGGGCTCGGCGTGTTGTCCATCGGCATCGCCCTGATCATCGGCATCCCCGCCGGAGTCATCGCGGCGGTTAGGAAAAACACCGCCGTCGATTTCATGTGCCTCGCCTTCGCGATGGTCGGCATCTGTCTGCCGAGTTTCGTCATCGGCCCGCTGTTAGCCGTGACCGCCGGACTCGGATTGAAATGGCTCAACGTCGCCGGTTGGTCGTCGCCCGGCGATTGGATCCTGCCGGCGGTGACGCTCGGCATCATCAACGCCGCCTATCTCGCCCGCCTCGCACGCGGCGGAATGTTGGACGTGCTTTCCCAAGACTACATCCGCACCGCCAAGGCGAAAGGCGCACCACCCGCGCGCATCGTCATCCGCCACGCCCTGCGCGGCGGACTTATTCCGGCCGTCGCCTTCATCGGCCCGGCCTTCGCGGGGATGATCTCCGGCTCGTTCGTCATCGAGACGATTTTCCAAGTCCCGGGCATGGGCCAGCATTTCGTCAACGCCGCCACTGACCGCGAGTTTTTCCTGATCCAAGGCCTCGTTCTGTTCTACGGCTTCCTCATCGTCGGCGCGAACTTGTTAGCCGACCTCGCCCAGATCGCGCTCAACCCGAGACTGCGGAAGCCATGATGAAGTTGCTAGGTTTCAGTTTTCAGTGTTCAGGAAAAAAACACAGGAGACGTCGGCCGGTCAAATTCCTCTTCCTGAAAACTGAACACTGAAAACTATCCACTCTCTCTCCATGGAAAAAGGCACATCACTCTGGAAAGACGCCTGGCACCGGCTCGCGCACAACCGCGCGGCCGTCGTCAGTTTGTTTGTCCTCATCGTCATCCTGCTGCTCTGCTTCATCGGCCCGCTGCTGCCGTTTGTGAAAAGCCCGACCGCCATCAACCTCGCCAACTCCGCCGCCGCGCCGTCCGCAGAGCATTGGTTCGGCACCGACCAGCTCGGCCGCGACCTCTTCTCCCGGGTGCTCTATGGCGGGCAGGTTTCCCTGTTAGTCGGCCTGGTCGCCACTGCGGTCGCCGTGTTCATCGGCGTGATTTACGGTGCCATCGCCGGATACGCCGGCGGCAAGACCGACGACCTGCTGATGCGCTTCGTCGATATTTTGTTCGCGCTGCCGTTCCTCGTGCTGGTGATCCTGTTCGCCCTCGTCGTCGATAAACCCGCCTCCGAATTCACCGAATGGGTGATCCAGACCACCGGCTTCGCCCGTGACCGGGTGGCTCCCATCACCACGCTCATCCCCTTGTTCATCGCCATCGGCGCGATCGGCTGGCTGACCATCGCACGCATTGTCCGGGCGCAGGTGATGGCCGTGAAAAAACAGGAATTCGTCGAAGCCGCCGTCTCGTTAGGCCTCGGCCGCGCCCGCATCCTGTTCCGCCACATCCTGCCCAACGTCATCGGGCCGATCATCATCTACACCACCCTCGCCGTACCCGGCATCATGCTCTTGGAAAGCGTGCTCTCGTTCCTCGGCCTCGGCGTCAAGCCGCCCAACAGTTCGTGGGGCATCCTCATCAAGGAAGGCGCGGACCGCATGGAAATCAGTTGGCTTCTGCTCTTCTTCCCCTCCCTGTTTTTCGCCAGCACGCTCTTCGCGCTCAACTTCCTCGGCGATGGACTTCGCGACGCGCTGGATCCGAAGTCCGCGAAGGATTGATCGCCGCGACTCCGGCCTATAAACCAGCGAGCCGCCTTCCCCGATCAAGCAACCGCAATGAACATCGCGCCTTCAAGCCGCAAAAAGGTGGTTTTTGGAAGTGCCCTAAAGATGGAGAGGCTGTTGATTCCGCAGAGAAAGGCATTCTCGATCCCGCGAATCCCACCAGGGAAGGCAAGCCGCTGGTGATCGCGTGGCCGGGGTGACTGCGATAGGGGGCATGGACGTCTCGTCCCCGCCCTTTATACCAACTCTGCGGCGATGGGATCGACAAGGGCGCGGCCGTGGTGGATGAGGATGAGTTGGTTGCCTTCGATGCGTGCGAGGCCTTCGCTGGCGAGGTGGGCGGCGCGGTGGCGGGATTGGGGACTGAGGAGTTGTAGGGAAATGCCGTCCTTGGTGCGCAGACCGAGGGCGATGCGTTCGAGGCGGCGGGCTTCGGCGTCGAGGGTTTCAGACTCGGTTAAAGCGTGGCCGATAGCTTGGACCTGGGCGACGTAGCGGGCGGTGTCGGAGACGTTTTTCCAACGCACGCTATCCAAGGTGGAGACGGCAGAGGGGCCGAGGCCGAGGTAGTCTTCGCCGCGCCAGTAGCCTTGGTTGTGGGTGGAGTGGTGGCCGGGCTTGGTGTAGTTGGAGGTTTCGTAGTGGTCGAAACCGGCGGCGGTTAGAAGTTCGTCGGCGAGGTGGAAGAACTCGGCGTCGTGGTCCTCGTTTTCGCGCATTTCGCCGCGACGGAGGGATTCGAAGAAGGCGGTGTCTTCCTCGTAGGTGAGGTTGTAGGCGGAAATGTGCTCGGGATTCAGGGAAATCGCGTGGCGCAAGGTGGCCTCCCAATCGTCCTTGGATTGGCCGGGGATGGAGAACATGAGGTCGATGTTGACCGATGGAATGCCGGCCTCGCGGAGGATGCTAACGGACTCGCTGGCCTGCGCGACGGAGTGCTCGCGGCCGAGGATTTCCAAAACATGCGGGGTGAACGACTGGATGCCTAACGAGACGCGGGTGACGCCGAGTTCGCGGAACAGCCGGGCCTTGGCGGCATCGAAGGTGGCGGGGTTGGCTTCGAGGGTGACTTCGTCGAGTTTTGAGAAGTCGATCACTTCGTGGAGCGCGGTAAAGAGCCGGGTGAGGTGGCTGGGCGAGAGCATGCTCGGGGTGCCGCCTCCCAAATAGATGGTGCGCGGCGCGGCGGTGATCCGGGATTTCGCTTCAGCGGCCAGGGCATCGACGAAGCTGCCGATGGGTGTGGTGCCCGGGGTGTGTTTGTAAAACGAGCAGTAAGGGCATACGCGGTGGCAGAAGGGGATGTGGAGGTAGAGGAGCAAGGGTGTAAAGTAGTCGAGGACTTCAGTCCGTTCGTTTCCTGTCACAAGGCGGGCTGAAGTCCACGACTACGACTGCACCCGCGCCACATAGCGGGCCACCGCCGCGCGGGTGATCCCGGCGACATCCGCCTCGGGTTTGGCGAAGGGCGGGACAAACCACGGATACGAGCCGAGCAGGTCGGTGAGCACCGCGACTTCGCCATCGCAATTGCCGTGGCCGCAGCCGATGCCGATGGTGGTGACGGCCAGCGATGCCGAAAGCAGCCGGGCGGTTTGCGGGATGATCGACTCGAAGACGATGGCGAAAACCCCGGCGTCAATGAGCGCCTCGGCCCCTTTGTGGATGGCTTCGGTTTGCTCGGGAGTTTTGCCCTTTTTGTGGTAGCCGCCTTCTTCGATGACGCGCTGGGGCAACATCCCGAGGTGGCCCATCACCGGGATGCCGGCCTGGGTGATCGCCCGGACCTTTTCGGCTTGGCCGATGCCGCCTTCGAGTTTCACCGCTTCCGCGCCGGCGGCGACGAGGCGGCGGGCGGTTTCAAGCGCCTGCTCCGCTGTGTCGTAGGTGTGAATCGGCAGATCGCCGACGATGAGGGCCTGCGGTTTGGCGCGGGCGACCGCCGCGACGTGGTGCAGCATGTGGTCGAGGGTGACCTGCGTGGTGTCGGGGAAACCGAGCACCACCATGCCGAGCGAGTCGCCGACGAGCAGGACATCGACACCGCTTTCGTCCAGAAGGCGGGCGCTCGGGTAGTCGTAGGCGGTGAGCGCCGCGATCGGGCGGACGCCTTTGCGCGAGCGGATGGATTCGGCTTTTTGGAGGGCTGTCACTTGGGGAAAATGAAGGTGCAAGCGGCCCTGAAACCAAAAAGCCCCCGCAGGGCGGAGGCTGATGATTTGGCGACCCGTAAGGGAGTCGAACCCTTCTTGCCAGGATGAAAACCTGGAGTCCTAACCGATAGACGAACGGGTCGTGTGTCGCGAAGCGGGCGGAAAAGAAGCTCACCGGGCGAGTCATTGCAAGGTTTTTCAGGGAAAAATTTCCGGCGCGTGGGAATCATGCCGGAAATGAGCCGCATTCGCGCACGCGCCGGGATTAACCTGAATGCTAGCTTGTCAAGCGGGGGAGGATTTCTAGGGTTTGCGCACTCCGCCCGCCCACATCAAGCGGGCCACCGATCTCCCATGAATACGATACTGCTTGCTCAAGCCGCCAATGAAGCCCGTGGCCTCGCCATGGATGCCGTCCACGCCTGTAATTCCGGCCACCTAGGCCTGCCGCTTGGCTGCGCGGAGATCGGCGCGGTGTTGTTCGGCGAATCCATGCGCTTCTACCCGGACGCGCCGAAATGGCTGAACCGCGACCGCTTCGTGCTCTCGGCCGGCCACGGTTCGATGTTCCTCTACAGTTGGCTGCATCTTTCCGGTTACGCAGTGTCGCGTGACGATGTGAAAAATTTCCGCGCGCTGCATTCGATCACGCCGGGGCATCCCGAGTTTCATGAAACGCCGGGCGTGGAAGCGACCACCGGCCCGCTCGGCCAAGGCGTGGGCAATGCCGTCGGTTACGCGCTCTCCGGCAAGCGCGCCGCCGCCCGCTTCAACACGCCGCAGCACACGATTTTCGACCAACACATTTTCTGCATCAACGGTGACGGCTGCCTTCAGGAAGGTGTGGCCAAGGAAGCCATCGCCTTCGCCGGTCACAACGGACTGGATAACCTCATCCTCATTTATGATTCCAACGACGTGACGCTCGACGCCATGGCCGCGCTCACCCAAGGCGAGGATGCCGAGCAATATTTCATTTCCCAGCGTTGGGACGCGGTCACCATCGACGGCCAGAACATCGCCGCGATCGCTGCGGCCATTGAAACCGCCAAGGAAAACAAAAACGGCCGCCCGAAGGTGATCATCGCCCGGACTTTGATCGGCAAAGGCATTCCTGAAGTCGCCGGCACGGCCAAGGGGCACGGCGAGGGTGGGGCGAAATTCATCGATGCCGCGCGCGCGGGTCTCGGCCTTCCCGCCGACGAGCATTTCTTTGTTTCCGAGGAGACGCAGGCGTTTTTCGCCAAGCGAAAGGCTACTTCCAAAGTCCAGTTCGAAGCTTGGCAGGCGACTTACGATGCCTGGTCCGCAGCCAATCCCGAACTCGCCGCAGAACTCACCGGCGGCGTGGCGATGTCGGTGCCGCTCGACCTGACGGAAAAAATCCCGGCGTTCGCTGCGGACTACAAGGATGCGACGCGCTCGGCCGGTGCCACGGTGATCAACGCGGTGGCCAAGGTGATCCCACAGTTTCTAACCGGCAGTGCCGACCTGTTCGGCTCGACGAAAAACTACCTCAAGGACGGCGGCGATTTCTCCACCACCAACCCGTTGGGCCGCAACATCTGGTTCGGCATCCGCGAGCACGCGATGGGCGCGATCTGCAACGGCATCGCCTATGATGGACTGTTCCGGGCGAGCTGCGCGACCTTCTTGGTCTTCGCTGACTACATGCGCGGCGCGATCCGCCTCGCCTCCTTGTCGCGGATCCCGGTGACCTACATTTTCACCCACGACTCCGTGGGTGTCGGCGAGGACGGCCCGACCCACCAGCCGGTGGAAACCGTTAGCGGCCTGCGGTTGATCCCGAACCTCGACGTGATCCGTCCGGGCGACGCGGAGGAAACGGCGGGAGCCTTCGTCGCCGCGATGAGCCGCACCGACGGCCCGACGGCGTTGATTCTAACACGCCAGGCGATCCCGTTGATGAACGAGTTATCCGTCGATGCCCGGCGCGATGGAGTCCTGCGCGGCGGCTACATCGCCCGCAAGGAAACCGGCGCACTGACGACCATCTTGATTGGCACGGGCTCCGAGCTCCAGCACGCGATGGCCGCGGCCGCCGAATTGGGCGACGGCGTGCGCGTGGTTTCGCTGCCCTGCTTCGAGCGCTTCGAGCGCCAGAGCGCCGAGTATCGCGAAAGCGTGTTGCCCAAGGCCTGCACCAAGCGGATCTCGATCGAAGCCGGTGTCACCGACTTGTGGTGGAAATACGTCGGCACCGCAGGCAAGCCGCTCGGCATCGATCGCTTCGGCATGAGTGCTCCGGGCGATGTGGTGATGAAGGAGCTCGGCATGACCAAGGAGCACGTGGTGGCGGCTGCGAAGTGAGCATTTTCTAAAAACATTCCAACTAACGAGGGTCGGCTAAACGGTCGGGCCTTGTTTTTTGGCTCCCGGTGCGGAGGCCCTTGGACCGCTCACCCGCGCCGGATCTCCAGCTCCAACTGCTTGGTCAGTTCCGCGAGGCGGTCTAGCTCGGCTTGCACCTGCGGCAGCGGATCGAAACGCTGCCGCTGGTGAAGCTCGATGGCTTCATCAAGCGCGCTCGCATTGGTTAGTGCCGGGCGCAATCCCGCGAGCCATCCCCCTAACGGCTGACCCGGCGGACGGCAGCCGAGACGCTTTTCTGCCGGCTGCTCAAGCGCGTTGAGGGGCGTCCGGGTGACGGGGCCTTCGTAGCCGTTGGTGGTGGTGCCCGCTGCCAGCCGCCGTTTGGATCGCCAGAGCCGTTTCACGACGAAGGCCAGCACGCCGAGGCCGATGGCGGACATGACGAGCGTGGCGGCGAGTCGATTGGCGGGCCGGTTTCGCCAGAGGAAAAAATCCTCGCGAAGCCGTTTCAGCTCGTCGTTGAAGCGCTGCATGGCGGAGTCCTGCGGTGTCACGGTGGCGAGCCATGAGCCGGGGGTCGTGTCGAAATCGAGCCACTGCCGTGCGTCGCGGTCCCACACCCGGCACCAGGCGTGGCCGTGGGTGCCGCGGATGACGAACTCGTTGCGCTTGGTGTCGCGCTCCGACACCGCGTAGCCGACCGCGTAGCGTGCCGGGATTCCGGCTTGGCGGAGCAGCAAGGTGGTGGCGGTCGCGAAATACTCGCAATGCCCCTGCCGCGATTTGGTGAGGAATTGGCCGACCGCCGTGGGGGTGGAGGTGAAGCCCGGGTTGTCGATCGTTAGAGTCCGGGTGTAGCGGAAATCACGTTGGAACCACGTGCGGATGACTTGCAGTTTTTCCTGGAGGGTGGGTTGGTCCTCGAGGCGGAGTTCATGGATTACCCCTTTCAGGACCGCTTGCTCGGGGACAAGGACGATCAAGTCTTCGTCGAACGGAGGACTTTCCGGGTTGCTGCCGCCCTGCCACAGCACGGCTCCTTCGATGACCGAGTTTCTCGGGAAAACGCGGACGGTGCCCAACGAATTGCGCTCGATCCCGTCCAGCTCGAAGTCCCGCGTGCTGGCGGCATCGCCGGGAAGCGCGAGCGGGGTTTCGGCGAAGGCGGCACCGCGCAGGTTGAAGCGTGGCAATCCCGGGCGAACCGCATCCCGCTTGGCGGCGGGCGGCAGGTTGGCGGTTAGGAGTTGATAGATTTCCCCGGTCGTCGGCTCGACGGTATCGAGATCCTTGAAGATGGACTCGATCACCGGCCGGATGGTCCAGCGCCCATCGGCATAGGCGTTGTAAGTGGCGGTGCGCAACAAGGCGGGCGGCACCGCGTTTTCCCCGGGGCGCAACCGCCAGACGATGTCCGGTGATTGCTCGACCTTGCCGGGCCTGCCGACCAGGGTGGAGACGGCATTGGGATTGAATGTGGACCGCCCCGGGCCGCTGTTGCCGAGCCGTTCTTGCAGTTCCTTGATCGCTAACTGGCCGGCGATCGCGATGCCGCCGGCGACTGTTAGCGCGACGAGCAGGTAGGCCGGCCGACTGCGGCTGGCGGACAAGAGCATCCAGCCGGTCAGGATGATGATCCCGGGAAGAAACGGCCAGGTGTTCGATTGGCTGCCCAAGGTGGCGGCGATCATCGCGGTGATGAAATAGAGGTTGCCGAAATTGACATGGATGACCGACTCGGTGAGTCCGAGGCGGAGGTTGCGCTTGCGGCGGTGACTCGCGAGGAACGAAAAGATGTTCAGCGGCATCGAGTCGCTGAGGCCGTAGGATTGGACGAACTGCATCGGCAGCAACAGCGCGGGCAACCACGTCAGCAAGTTGGGCAGCGCTTGGTAGGGAGTGCCATCGAGGAACACCAGCACGGTCGCCAGCGCGATGGCAATGGTGGTGAACTGCCACGCGCTGCCACAGGCTTCCTCGTTGAAGTCCCACCGGAATTTCGTCCACCGCGCACTTTCCACGAGCACGGCTAACAGGATGCCGGTCAACGGCCGCCCGGTCATCGCTCCCCAGAACAAGAGCGATGCGCCGAGAATGAAGCGCGGAGGTGGATGGACCTGATAGATGGCGGGAGGTGGGCTGGGATTAAGTGGTGAGGCGGGCCGGCAGGCACCGGAGGTCGCGGGCGATATGCCCCGACTCCAGCCAATGCCCGGGAGCACCGGCGGGAGGCGGGCCTTGCCCGACGATGATCGGGGCGCAAACGATTCCACCCCGGGCCAGGGTCCGGAGAAACTCCGCCCGGGACTCGTCCCAGCCGTTGAAAATCACTAGGCAGGAGGTCAGGTCGTCGCGATGGCGCAGCACCAACTGGGCAAGCGCTTGGAAATTTTCGGCCCGCTCGGGCATCACCCCGGCGAGGACTTCCAACAGTTTTTCCGCCCGCTCCAAGCCGCGCCCGGCAGTCACGAGGTGGGCCTCGTTCTTGATGAACATCAGGTCGAGCAGCGATTGGCTGGTATCGATGGAGGCGGCGAATGAAGCGGCCACCGAGATCACTTCTTCAAATTGGTGGTCGGTCCGCTCGCACGCCAGCGTGTCCACCACTAGCCCGTAGCGGGGGTAGAAAGTGTCTTCCAATTCCTTCACGATCGGGCGGCCGGTGCGGGCCCAGCTTTTCCAATGGATCTGCCGCAGCGGGTCGCCCGGTCGGTAGTCCCGCAGCCCGACAAACTCGCCGGAGGTGCCGATCGAGTTGGTGTTGGAATCGCCGGAAATCTTGAAGGCCGCGCCGCCCGGCAGCTCGATGGGCGGCAGTGGAAACCGCCGGGGCAGCACGATCAACGTGGCTGCCGGAGCCTTCACTTTCCGGCAGCGTTGGAACAGCCCGAAGGGATCGGGAAGCAACACGCGCAGGTCGTCGAAACGGATCACCCCGCGGCGCAGGGGGGTGAGTTCGATGGCGATTTTCGCGTGCTGGCCGCGTTTGAGATCCAGGTCGTCGTGCGAGTGGCCGCCGGAAAACAACCGGTTTCCCAGCAGCAACCATTGCCAGCGGAAATAGGCGAGCCGCCGGTCGAAGCCGTTGCGCTCCTCTTCACCGGGTTCGCGGAGGGTGGAAAAATCGGCAAGGCTTGGCCGCGGATCGGGCGGAGAATCGGACAGCCACGCGCGGCTGAGCCGGCGCTTGCCATGATGCCAGACCCGCACGGTGTAGCGCAGCGGCTCGCCGGCCGTGCCGAAGCGTGGCAACTCGCGCTTTGCCTCCACCGACGCACGGCGGCTCATTGCCCACGGCACGCCGATCACCACCATTCCCAAGGCGAGCGAGAAAAGCTGATAGACCGAGGTGCTGTCGTGAGCCACGCCGAGGCAAGTGGCCAAGACCAGCACCAGTCCCAAGGCAATCGCGGCCGGCCGGCAGCGGCGACCGAGGAAATGATGGATTCCGGCTCCGCTGAAATAGATCCGGTGCAGCCAGCGATCCACGCGTCTCCGGCGAAGCTCGCTGGCCGACGGTGGTGAATGGGCGTTCATCGGCGCGGGATCTTAGACCGGCACGGGTGTTTGATCAATGAGATCGGCGACGATCTGGCGGGCACTGGCCCCTGAATATTTCGCCTCGGGCGCGAGCACCATCCGGTGGGCGATGACGTCGGCCGCCACCGACTGGATCAGCTCGGGAGAAACGAAGTCCTTACCTTGGAAAACCGCCAGCGCTTGGGAGACTTTCATCAAGGCCAGCGACGCCCGCGGGCTGGCCGCGAGCTGGATCGCCGGGTGGCCGCGGGTCGCCCCGACCAGCGCGACGACGTAGTGGCGGAGTTCCTCGCTGAAACGCACGTGCCGCGCCGCAGCCATGAGTTCCAGGATTTCTTCGCGGGTGGCCACCGGCGCGAGCCCGTCCACCGGATGGGTCTCGGTCTGGTCTGCTAGAATCGCGGCTTCCTCGGTGGCGCTGACGTAGCCCAGCGAGCATTGCATCGCGAAGCGGTCCATCTGCGCTTCCGGCAGCGGATAGGTGCCCCGGAACTCCACCGGATTCTGGGTGGCGATCACGAAGAAAATCCCGTCGAGTTCATACCGCGTGCCTTCGACGGTGGCCTGCCGCTCGCCCATCGCTTCCAGCAACGCGCTCTGCGTCCGGGGAGAAGCGCGGTTGATTTCGTCGGCGAGCAAAATGTCGGTGAAGACCGGCCCCGGGTGGAATTTGAATTCCTGCGTGCGCGGATCGAGGATCGAGACTCCGAGGATGTCGGAAGGCAGCAAGTCCGGGGTGAACTGGACCCGCTTGAACATCGCGCCGCTGATGGCCTTGGCGATGGCTTTGGCGAGCGTCGTTTTCCCGGTCCCCGGAAAATCTTCCAGCAGGACATGCCCGCCCGAGATCATGCAGGCCAACACGCGGCGCACCACTTCCGGTTGCCCGCGCACGACAGAACAGATCGCGGTTTCCAAGCGGGCAGCGGTGGCGGAGATACTCATCGGTGGGAATTGATTCCAACGGGCCGAGGCGTAGCCGTCGAGGCTTTCCTATCGGGCGGGGCATTCTTGTTCGCGCTCATAACTTCCTCGCCAGCTCCTTCACCAATTTCGGCCCGTGATAAATGAACGACGTGTAAATCTGCACCAGCGTGGCCCCCGCGCGGATTTTTTCCCTGGCGTCTTCCAGCGAGGAAATCCCCCCCACGCCGATGATGGGGATGCGTGACCCGAGATGACTCGCGAAACTTCCCAAGGTCGCCGTGCTTTTTTCAAACACCGGTCGCCCGGAAAGCCCCCCCGCTTCCGCCGCCCGCAGATGGCCGGTCACCTTGCCCCGGTCGAGCGTGGTGTTGGTCGCGATCAGGCCGTCCAAGCCGCCGTTGAGGAAAACCCGTGAAAGCTCGCGGATATGGTTTTCGTCCAGATCCGGAGCCACTTTGAAAAGCAAGGGCACCTGCTTGCCATGCTCACGCGCCAGCTTTTGCTGCTCATTCTTGAGGGTGTCCAGCAGCCGCGCACTGGCTTCCGCGCCTTGCAAATCCCGCAGGCCGGGCGTGTTGGGCGAGGAAAGATTCACCGCCACATAATCGGCCACCGGGTAAGCCTTGCGCAGGCAGGCCAGATAATCGTCCGCCGCGCTTTCGTTCGGGGTGTCTTTATTTTTGCCGATATTGAAGCCGACGATCCCACCGAATGACTTTGCCGCGCGGACATTCGCGACTCCCGCGTCGATCCCCGGATTGTTGAAGCCCATGCGGTTGATGATCGCCTCATGCTCCACCAGCCGGAACAGCCGGGGCTTCGGATTTCCCGCCTGCGGACGCGGGGTGATGGTGCCGATCTCGATGCAGCCGAATCCCAAGCGGCCCAGCGCGTCAATCGTGTTGCCCTCCTTGTCCAGACCCGCCGCTAGGCCGAGCCGATTCGAAAACTTCAGCCCCATCACTTCCACCGGGGCAATAAACTCGTCTTCAGGTGACAACCAGCCGAGTAGGCGGCTCTTTTCCGCGATCCGCAAGGCGGCCATGCTCAGATGGTGAGCGACTTCCGCATCCAGACGGAACAATCCGGAGCGGGCGAGGGGATAGAGGGCGGCAAGCACCCGGGGAAATTGATTCAAGCGCATCGGCTTGTCGAATCTCATGCGCCAATCTGGCGCGATTGGTGGGCATATTGCACCCATCGTGCATTTTGTCACAGCGCTGGATTGTCGTTCTATTCATAATCAGACACTTGTGATCCGAAAAGTGAAGGCACACGGATTGCTAGGTAGCGGATGTTGAAATTCATCCGGTTTGGCAATCATTCAGAGTGCTGACAAAGTATTCACAATGAATTCATTTTTACAAAAAAAAGGAATAAAACCTTGCCGGTGACGTTTAATAATAACCAACCCCACCACAAAATGGCCTACGAATCCGACAGCAGCCTGAAGCTCTATTTGCGGGAGATTTCCAAAACTCCTCTTCTCACCGCTGAAGAGGAAGTTTCTCTCGCGGAGCGCATCAAGAACGGTGATCAGGAGGCACGTTCGCACATGATCCGTGCGAACCTGCGCTTGGTCGTCAAAATCGCCCAGGACTACTCCAACTACGGCATGCCAGTGACCGATCTGATTTCCGAAGGGAACATCGGTTTGATGAAAGCCGTCGAACGCTTCGACCCCGAAAAGGGCGGCAAACTCTCCACCTACGCCGCCTGGTGGATCAAGCAGTCGATCAAGCGCGCTTTGGCCAACCAATCCAAGACCATCCGCCTGCCTGTCCACATGGTCGATAAAATCGCGAAAATGCGCCGGATCGCGGCGATTCTCACGGAAGCTCTCGGCCGCGAACCCACCGATGAAGAACTGGCCGACGAGGTCGGTCTGCCGCATCGCAAGCTCGCCTTGCTCAGACAGGCTTCCTATCGCCCGACCTCGCTCGACGCGCCGATCAACGAAGGTGAAGCCACCGAATTCGGTGAAGTCATCAGCGACGAGCGCGCGGTGAACCCGCTGGACATGCTTTCTGACAAAAATCTCCACGGCGAGCTCGACGGCTTGCTCGCGGTTCTCGACGAGCGCGAACGTCGGATCATCGATGAACGCTTCGGCTTGAACGGTCGCAAGGCATTGACCTTGGAAGAAGTCGGCCGCGAATTCGGGGTCACCCGGGAACGTATCCGCCAACTTCAAAACTCGGCGCTCACCAAAATGCGCCGCGCCCTCCGCAAAAAGGAAAAGCCAATGCCGAGGCCGCTCCTTGGCGATTTCGCGGAAGCATGATTTCCGGGTGTGTTTTGTTTCTGGCACGCAACCGCGGTGGGTTTTCCCGCCGCGGTTGTTTTTTGCCGAGGTGGCACAGGCATTCCTGCCTGTTCTTCAGTTTCCCCGCCTCAGTCGTGAGCCATGCACAAATGATGAAGGGAAATCTGAATCTCTCCCGGTAGTGCCCGCCCGCCACCGACGGCTTGGTGGTCTGCCTATCGGCCGACTCCATCAACACTGGGAGCCGATGGTGGGCCACGATGCACGGTCGGCGGAATTTTGACTTAAGCATTCTCATTCGTGCGCGTTTGAATCAGTCTGCCGACCCAATTCCATGCCTCCTCCCCAAAAAGGTTACAAAGTCATCAATCATCGCGACGTCCAATACCGCTGGATCATGCAAAACCGCCGCGGCGTGAATGAGCTGGTGATCGAGGCCAGCGCGCCGGTGGACGGGCAGAATCTCATCGCCGAGTTGCCGCGGATCGTCAGCTACGACATGGTCACGGCGGCGATTGATTTCGGAAATGCGAATGGCTGGAAGCCGAATGAGTCGGCGGCACCCTTGCGCTGCAAATATTGGCGGAAGGGATTTCAGATGGCGGAGGGCTGAAGCCCCGCTGCTTGGCGGGCGGGATCACAAACCCGATGGCGTGCTCCTGATCCGCCCTCTTCCCGGTTGGTTCACCCGGGTTCCCTCCGGCCCTGGGTGCCAATGACCAGCGACCAATTGCGAACTTCGCGAGGAGCGAGCAGGGAGGGCGCGTCCTGATTCTGAATATCGGACAAACGATCGACCGGGGCGTTGGTGGGTTCAATGGCCCAGTGGTGGAGGCCTTTCCAGAAGCCGCGGGTGATCCAGATGCCTGCGTATGGAAACAGCGCCGACGGCCAAGCCAGAGTGAGCCGTGCGCCGCTCTTGGCGCGGATTTCCGCTCGGCCCTTGGCCAATGGGCCGAGAAAAACCTTGGCGGCGGGAGTCGCCCCTGCGGGGAAATAGGCCCGCGACAAATCCGCGCCGGGTTGGGCCTCCGGCCAGGGCAGGGCCTCGCCGCCGCCGGGGCTGAGGCAGGTTTTTTCCGATGGCGCGAAATGGATTTGATCGCCACGTTTCCAAGTGAACAGTGGATGCCAGGCCCAGAGAAACGGGGTTGCGCTGTCCGCCCGATTTTCAATCCGGTAGTCGAAGCGGATTTCACTTTTTCCCAGTGAGATTCGGCGCTCGAAAGCGAGCGGCAGGGATTTGAGATTCCAGCGGCAGGAAAACACCCCGGTTTCCGCCAAACCGACGTCGAATTCGGGCTGTTGGTTCCAGAGTTCGCCATGGTCCGGCAAGGACTTGCCATCAATCTTGCACGGCAGGACTGTGGGCAGGCACTCGTCGATGCCGGCACCGGGACCGGTTTCGTAATCGGCCGCATCGGTCGGGTGCCAGATCCGGCGCTTGCTGGCAGGTGCCCAGCCGTCAAGCCACTCGCGGCGGTTGAGGCGATCCTTCAAGGAGACGATTCTCCCGCCGAGTTCGGGTGCGATCGAGAGGGAGAGGGCGTCATTCGCCAAGCTGTGGATTTCGAAATCCCCGACTTTTTTCCGGGTGTGACGGCAGGGCATGGCTTCAGGGTTGGGGTTTCCGCACGGTGAGTGCTTTGGGTTTTGCTTCAAGCTTGGTTCCGTCCGAGAAGGAAACGGTTAGCGGGCTGCTGCCGAAGTTGTAGGCGGCGTAGGTTTTTCGGCCGTTTTTCGTGAACACATTGCTGAACGGATGATCCGCCACTACTTTTGCATCGTTGATTCCGAGCGTGTTGAGAGTCTCGATCCAGTGATACATGAAGGCATGGGTATTGCCACCTTCAAGTTTGCAGCCGGGAGTCGTGTCCATGTAGCTGGATGCCGCAGCGGGGTCATTGAGAGCGTTGAACATGACGACAAGAACCCCCCAGCCGGTGTTGAAATCCTTGCCGCCTTCGCGATGCGAGACGATGCTGTCATAATTTTTCTTCACATAGTCGGGATGGCGACCCATGTAGATCGAGGCGGGGGTGAAGGGCAGCCAATTGATGCCGTGGATGCAGTCGATGTCGCCGGAGAACCAGGTCGCGAACGCGCCCTTGCCGCCCCAGATCATGCCGAGCGCGACGTTGGGGAAATCCTTGGGGAAATTCGTGCCCGAGACATCGAACCAGTATTCTTCGACGGCCGTTCGCTCGGTGTTGAACAGCGCCAGCCCGGTATCGCGCACCAGCTTGTTGCCGGTGGTTTCTCCCCACAGGATCATGCCATACCATGCGTTCAATGACTCGGACGACGATTCCTGGTTGTTGCCGTCGGCGAAATTCGCGTCGCCCGAGGCCCACGAGTGACCCGCGTATTTGTCGAAACAACGGATGTAGGGAAACATCGCATCGGTGCGACTGGGCGAGGCGATGTCACGGATGAGCATCAATATCATGGGCTCCCATTTCTTCGCCCACTCGGGATCGAGCCGGGCCACCTCGGCGGCGGCTCGGATGAAGTAGCCGTAGTGGAAATGATGATCGTTGAGCGGCATGTCGCTGCCATAGGAAGGTTTGCTACCGACCAACGCGCCCCAGTTGGAGTTATAGTAAAACAACGGAGCCGCCTCGCCGGGCGAGGCGGTGAGCCAGTTTTCCAAGCGCCGTTTCAGCTCATCGACGAAGATCTTCTGGATCTCCGGAGCGCCCGCCATTTCCGCGATGCCGCTGAGCGTGGCAAGTCGTCCAAGAAACTTTCCTTCCCAATAGGTATCGGCGAAATCCGCGGGTTTCGTTTCAGCCTCCTCCCGCAGGTATCCGAGCATGCGCCCGCGGTCCTTGATGCCTTCCGCAGGAAACATCGGGAGCACCCCCTGGACCGGCACTTCGGTGACGAATTCCGTGCCCTGCCCGATCTTCATCGTGCCCCGCACCGAGGCGTAAGCCATCTCTGTCAGCTTGGTGGTGGTGTATTTCCACTGGTGCGGATAGAGCGCGAAGATCGTCCCGGTTTCCGTCCCCTCCCACGGTTTGGTCTTCACGCTGTAAGTCGCCTTCACCTTGCCGGGGACCACCTGATAGTTCACCCGGGTGTCGATCACTTGGCTGTAAGCGTAGCGTTTGAACAGGGCGAGCGTTTCGGGTTTGCCGTCCGGCAGCAGTGCCACGGAAAAGTAGTTTTTCCCCGCAGAATGATTGGTGAGAACCGAGCCGTCGAGGCCGCTCCACGACGAACCCGTCGCGCCGAACAAGCCGTAGTGGTTGCCTTTGACAGTCACCCCCAGCACCGCGTCTTTTCCGGTTCCAGACCAAATCCCGGGCTTGTCGCTGAAACGGATCACGGGATCGCCGCCGCTGTAGCTGCAATAGACGAACGGGCTGCCATGGCCGAAGCTGGTCTTGAGCATCGCCTCACCCGCGACGAAGGCCGCAGTGACGAACCAATCGGAATAGCCATCGCACTCCGCCGACTTGAACAGGGATCCCGCCGTGAGGCCGATCTTGAAATCCCCGTCCTTGGTGACTCCGCCACCCATGATTGCAGCCGCGCTGCCGACGATGGCCGCGCCGGGATAACTGATCGCCAGGCCTTCGGGCGTGCAGACCATTCCGAGCGGGTGGGCGAACATGTTGTTGGAGAATTCCTGCCACAGCAGGGAACTCCACCACTGGCCGGTGGCCGTCGGTCCTGTCACTCCTGCGGTCTTGTAAATTTTCCCGGGCAGCGGTTTGCAATCCGCCGGGAGAACGGTCGAGTAACTGCCGGCCCCCGTCGCGACGATCTCTCCGGCGGCGACTTGGGTAGAGTTGAAGGCCATGAGTGTCAGTGCCGTCGCAATCCCCGCGCACGGGCGGAAAGCAAGCGATTGCAGAAGGGTTTTGGAGTGGGTTTGCATGGATTTGGGTTGGAGGAATCGGGTGGGGTGTCAGGTCTCTACGCCCGCCCGCCCACTTAAATTGCATCATTTTGCACAAAGCTGTCGATCATAATCTTCCGGCAAGCCATGACCGAACGACGGCTTTTCCTTCTACCCTCCTAGAACGCTGGTGGGAGTACCAAAACTGCTTTGGGCTAAACAAAATGCCGTGGATTTGGTGGTTTCGGGTGGCATGAACCCAGAAATCGAAACCGTATTTGCCGCCGCACCAATCAACGGAAAATCGTTCGAATGAAAAGACCGTGTCCCGGTGCTCGTTTCACCCCGGATGAGCGTTGACGGGGTGGGATTTTTGTTCATGCTCCCGCCTCACTCCGTTTTTGGAACCCCAACTTACCTATCAGATGACCCTCATTCGTCGTTTCCTCACCCTCGCTTTCGCGGCGTCGTTCGCCACCTCGGCCGTCGCCCAGGAAGGCAAGCTCAACATCGCCACGGTCGATATGCAGGAACTCTTCAAGCATTACTACCACACCAACGAGGCGCAGAAGCAGATCAACGTCGAGCGGGCGCGGATCAACAAGGACAACAACGAGCGCCAAGCCAAGATCCGCGAACTGGTCGATAGCCAGGCGAAACTGCAAAAGCAGCTCGAAGACCCCTCCCTCAACGACTCGAAGAAGCAATCACTCTACAAGGAATGGCAAGCGCAACAACAAGAAGGCATCGCCCTCGACCGCGAGCGCCGCGAATTCCTCCAACGCAAGAACCAGCAGCTCCAAGAGAAAATGGTCCAGCGGATGAAGGGCATCCTCGAGGAAATCCGCAAGCTAGTGGAAGAAAAAGCCAAGCTCGATAACTACGATTACGTCTTCGACAAGTCCGGCCTCAGCACCTCGCAGGTTCCATTTCTGCTCTACACCAAGGACGCCACCGACATCACCCCCGGCCTGCTCAAGGATATCAACAAGGACGCGCCTCCAGGCTCGCTGCCTACCGCAGACGATCTGAAACAGGACATCCCGGACCTCTCCACCCCTCCTGCCGGCGGCAAGGAGTAACTCATCCCCTCCCGAGTTGGCATTCGCCCTCAATCTTTCCGAGCTCGCCCGTTGGGTCGATGGTGACATCGTCCGGGGCGGGCTCAATTTGTCTCTAACCGGCATGGCCGCGCTCGACGCCGCCGGTCCGCACGACGTGAGCTTCCTGGGGAACTTGAAATATCACAGCCAGTTTCTCCAGTCACACGCCGCCGCCGTCCTCGTGCCGCGCGGCGTGACCGACGGCCCGGAAGGTGCCGCCTTGGTCGCCGTGGACAATCCCTCGCTCGCCTTCGCCGTGGTCGTCCGTCACTTCGCCGCCGCAAGCCGCAAATTCGCCCCCGGCATCCACCCGCGGGCCTTCGTCGATCCGAGCGCCGTACTCGATCCCGCGACGGTCCGGGTCAGCGCCGGAGCCGTCGTGATGGCCGGTGCCAGCGTAGGTGACGGTTCCGACCTCGGCCCGAACTGCGTGATTTCCGACGATGTCGTGATCGGCAAGGACTGCTGCATCATGGCCAACGTCACGGTCCGCGAGCGTTGTGTGCTCGGCGACCGCGTCATCCTCCAGCCCGGCGTGGTGATCGGTTCCGACGGCTACGGCTATGAGTTTTCCGGAGGCCGTCACGTTAAGCTCGACCAAGTCGGCATCGTGGAAATCGGCGATGATGTCGAAATCGGTGCCAACTCCACCATCGACCGCGCGCGCTTCGGCAAGACCCGCGTCGGCGAAGGCTGCAAGATCGACAACCTCGTCCAAATCGGTCACAACGTCACCCTCGGCAAACACTGCCTGATCGTCGCCCAGACCGGCATTTCCGGCAGCGCCCGCCTCGGCGACTACGTCACCGTGGCCGGACAAGTCGGCATCGCCGGCCATGTGACGATCGGCTCCCGGGCGCAGCTCGGTGCCCGCAGCGGGGTGACTAACAACCTTGCCGGAGACACGGTTTACTCCGGCAAACCCGCCCAACTAATCCGCAAGGAACTCAAGATGCAGGCCCACGTCCGCCGCCTGCCGAAACTCGTCGAGCGGGTGCAAGCGCTCGAAGAAGCGCTGCAAATTTCCCGGACGAGCCAGTGAGTGGCGGCCGGAGCAACTTGCCCGGGGATCACTTCCAACCTCCGATCCAGCCACCCCGGATTCATCGATCAATGCCCGTTTGCCGGGACCCTCCGTTTGCACTTCGTCCGCGATGAAGCGCTGGCGGTGTGAAAATCCCCCGCGACATCGACGCGTCGGATCTCATCCGTGCCCTGCGGGTTCTCGGTTGCGAGTCGGTGCGCCAAGGCGGTTCCCATCTCCGCCTAACAACCACCATCGGTGGAACCCATCATGTGACGGTTCCAAACCAACGCCCGCTGAAAACCGGCTCCCTGCTCGGCGGTGTATTGAAACCCGTGGCCGCCCATCACAAGCTCACCGTCGAGGAATTGCTCGCCAAACTGGATTCGTAAACCAGTAGGCAACTCCAGAAATGTTGAAATGCGAAACCTGACCCCATTCAGGTCGGGAAATTGAAGTCAACACAAAAAGTGTTCTCCTGAACACTTTTGGGGAAGACAAACCGGAAACTCCCCACCCCAGCCCTTCATTGCCCGTCGGGCATAGCGACAAAGGTCCGATTCTGCGTCTTGGGTCTTGAAGTCTTGAGTCTCTCCCCCGTGATATCAGGCACCTCAGGTCTCTCGAAAACGCTCCACCCAAACCCGCCTGATATACGCACCCATTCGAAAAATATCCTTGTAAAATCAAGGGTTTACGGTTCATCGTCTCGGCGTAGCCTTGCTGGATATCACATCCTGAGGTGATACGAATTACACTGTTAGCCAA
>JANMJJ010000134.1:0-12314 GCA_031371325.1 Akkermansiaceae bacterium
CATGCATACCACGGCCCATGAGATCGGACATCTGCTGGTGGGCTACGGGCATCCCGATGACAAGAGGAAGAACGTCACCAAGGGACCCGCCCCGCTTCCCGACACGAATCACAAGGAGCGGCTGATGCACAGCGGCGAGGGCACGAGCGTCGCCTACGGCGCAACGGTCATAACAGCCTACCGCAGCCACCGGCTCGTCAAGGGCGAGTGGGACGAGGCGGAGTTATGGCTGAATACCAATATTAAAGATCCAACAGAATGAGGCACTCTTTTTCCACTGTGGTGTTTGCAACTGTCTGGCTATGCGTCGCTCAATATGCTGACTCCGCATTGCCCGAAATTCCAGCAACGTCCGAAGGTGCGCAACTTTGGGAAGCCAAACGGGAGAAAACAATCGAAAGCCTGTTGAGCAAGCCCAAGCCGGAGATGATCGCAGGACTCGGTGAAATGCTGAAGCAATTAGCAACATTAAACTACCGCGATTCTTCCGAACGTGTCCGAATTACTACCCGTGCCCAGTCACTGCTTCTTTCCATCCCCGGCCACGCGGAGTTTTATCGCGACGAAATCAACCAAGCACGCGCGAAGTTCGAGGAAGCTTTGAAAGGAGGTGACGAAACTATGATTGGTGAAGCTCGCCAGCATCTCGCCGGCAAGCTCTTGTTTGAATTCCCCACATTGGAGCACCTGCCCAGCGTGGAAACCGTCCGGGTTCTGGGCGAGTTCCTTTCCGATGAACGCGGCTACGTGAAAATGCCGGAACACCCGACCTTGGACGATCTGACCGACGACGTCGCCGGCAGCCCGGTGTTCCGCCGGGCGGCAGCCGCCCTTGGCAAGCTGCCGATCGTGAACAAACCCGTACCCGCCAAAACCCAGTTCCGGACTCCAGACGATGTCTTGCCCTGGAAGCAATGGTATGAGCAAATCAAAGCTGGAAATCGCACCTTCCGCTTCGAAGGCGATGCGACGGAATACGATCTCGACGGCCCGGCCTCCAAGGACAAACTCGCCCGCGTTGAACGCGCCATGCGGCGGGATGCGGAACGCGCCGGCGGCCAGCGGAAATCTCCGACAGGTTTCGAAGGCGGCTCGCCCGTCGCGGTTCTAGCCAAGCCGGTTTCCATCGCAGCCATTCTTGCTGGGTTCGTGCTGGTGGCCGGAGCGGTTTTGTATTTCCTAAGGAGCAGGAAAACTGCCTGACTGGCAGCATGCCACAAAAGTAGGTCATTGACATGCATACCACGGCCCATGAGATCGGACATCTGCTGTTGGGCTATGGGCATCCCGATGACAAGAGGAAGAACGTCACCAAGGGCTCCGCCCCGCTTCCTGACACGAATCACAAGGAGCGGTTGATGCACAGCGGCGAGGGCACGAGCGTCGCCTACGGCGCAACGGTCATAACAGCCTACCGCGGCCACCGGCTCGTCAAGGGCGAGTGGGACGAGGCGGAGAGGTGACAAAGTCATAGACCAGCGGGAGATAACTAAAATGATGAAGTTCGTAATTGTAAGTCTGTTGTGTTTGTTACCATTCTCAGCCGGTGCCGAGGAAGATTTTCGAATCGAGAATAAAAGGCTGGAACTCGAACAAGTAGCTTTATGGAAAAGCAAACTTGAAGAATCGGAAAAAATGAAAGGATCTGAGAAACTTGTTTTTTTATCACTTGGCCTGAAAGGCATGGCCTATTGGAAAGAACGGGTCGGTAATGGCCCTGAAGTTGAGGATCTATACTCAACAATACAGTCGTCCCTCATCGCCATTCCCGGCCACGCCACTTACTACGGCGACCGGATCAACAAAGCCCAGACGGAGAGAAGAGCTGCAATGCCCGCCGCCACCGAAGGGGAACTCGGATCGGCGAACTACAGCATCAAGGACGGTAACTTCAGGAACGAGGAAACCAACGGCCTCTGGACCCTCCGCTACTTACCCAGCCCGGAAACAATTAAAGTCCTCGGAACCTTTCTCTCCGATGAATGGGTGAGTCCGATTCCAGTCCAGGACGACAAGCTGTGGCCGTCGCTCGCGCGGCATTCCGTCGAAATGTTGGCTGTGATGCCCATCGTGAAAAAGCCCACCGCCCGGATTGAAGATCCTGCCAATCCGGGAGTCATCATGCCGGACCTCAAAGCGTGGCAACAGTGGTTCGAGCAAATCAAGGCAGGGAAACGTACCTTCAGCTTCGAGGGCGACCCGACGGAATACGATCTCAACGGCCCGGCACCCAAGGAAAAGCTCCAGGCTATTGAGCGTGACCTCAAGCGGGATGCTGAGCGGCTTGCTAGACATAGAAAGTCGTCATCGGTTTCCGATTTCGTATCCGAGGCTCTGAATCTTTCCAAGCCCTCATTCATCGCTGGACTCATCGGATCGCTCGCCCTCCTCACTGCCGCAGTGTGGTATTTCCTGAGAGGCCGGAAAGTGGCGTGATGGAGCAGATGGGAAAAAACTGAAAGAATGATATCGGATCAATCTCAGGAAAAACATCAGATCACCAATCCCTTCTTCCATCTGCGTTCATCCCGTCGATCTGCGGTTCAATTCTGAAAATGAGATGCCTCGCCACGCGGGAGGAAATCTTTGAACTCGGCGGATTCGCCCACATCCACCTTTAGGAAATCCAAGTCCCGGCGCTTCCCACGGGCACGCAATATGCTGTTGCACTCGGCAGGGCGGTTTCCTAAATTCCGCGCTTCGCTTCCCACCGTACCCGCATGAAACCTGCAAACCTGATTTTCGCCACCGCCGCCGCTCTGCTCGGCCTGCTCTCGCTCCCGTCCTGCAAATCCAAAGGCGGGGACACCCTCAATATCGGCGAGGTCGCGGCGATGACGGGCGGCACGGCGACGTTCGGCCAATCCTCGCACAATGGCACTCAGATGGCCGTGGACGAAATCAACGCGGCGGGCGGGTTGCTCGGCAAACAGGTCAAGCTTTTCACCGAGGACGACCAATCGAAACAAGGCGAGGCGGGCATCGTGGCGAAGAAGTTGATTTCCCGCTCGAAGGTGATCGCGTTGCTCGGCGAGGTTGCTTCGGGGCGGTCGCTGGAAATGGCTCCCATCGCGCAAACGGCCGGCGTGCCGATGATTTCACCTGCCTCGACCAACCCTAAAGTCACGCAGGCGGGCGATTACGTTTTCCGCGTCTGCTTCATCGATCCGTTCCAAGGCACGGTGATGTCGAAATTCGCACTCTCGAAGGGCTGGAAAAAAGTGGCGATCCTAACGGACAGCAAGCAGGACTACAGCGTCGGCCTGACGGAGTTCTTCAAGAAGCACTTCGCCGCTAACGGCGGGACGATCACCGGCGAGCAAAGCTACGGCTCCGGTGACAAGGATTTCAAAGCCCAGCTCACGGCGATCAAGGGCGGCGCGCCCGACGCGATTTTCGCCTCCGGCTACTACAACGAGGCGGCACTCATCGCGGTGCAAGCCCGCGAACTCGGCATCAGCGTTCCGATTCTGGGCGGCGATGGCTGGGACTCGCCCTCGCTCATCGAGGTCGGTGGCAAAGCGATGGAAGGCTGCTTTTTCTCCAACCATTTCTCGAATGAAGACCAGTCCCCGGCGATCCAGAAATTCGTGAAGGACTACGAAACGAAGCACGGCGCGAAGCCGGACGCGATGGCCGCCCTAGGCTACGATTCCGCGAACATTCTCTTCGACGCCATCAAGCGCGCGAACTCGGTGGAAGGCGCGGCCCTCCGCAGTGCCATCGCCACCACCAAGGACTACGCCGGCATCACCGGCAGCATCACGCTGGACGCGGATCGCAACGCCTCGAAGCCGGCGGTGATCCTGGCGGTCAAAAACGGCAAGGTGGTTTACACGGAAACGATCGCTCCCTAACCCCGGGAACGGTTCCGCCAAACTCCCAACCCCGCCTTCACCGCCTTGGAGCAATTTTTTCAGCAACTCCTCAACGGCCTGTTCCAAGGCTCGATCTATGCCTTGATCGCGCTGGGTTACACGATGGTTTACGGGGTGCTGCGCTTTATCAATTTCGCCCACGGGGACGTCTTTATGTTAGGGGCGTTCAGCGCCTACGGGATTCATAAATGGATGGGACCAACCTTGGCCGCCATGCCGTGGCCGCTGGCGCTGGCGATCACGCTGATCATCGCGATGGTGGCGTGCGCGGTCTTCGGCATCATCATTGAGCTGCTGGCTTATCGGCCATTGAGGAATCGGCCCCGGCTGAATGTGCTGATCACCGCCATCGGGGTTTCGCTGTTTATTGAATACACCGGGCAGCTCGTGTTCGGTGCGACTCAGCGGCCTTTCCCCGATCTGATTCCGCGGACCGCCATCGCCCACACCGGCGGTCTAACGATCTCGATCGCGCAGGTAGTGGTGCTGGCCATCACGGTCGCGCTGCTCGTCGGCCTCCGGTTCATCGTCATGAAAACGCGGATGGGTCTGGCGATGCGGGCGCTCTCGCTGAATCCAACCGCCGCGACGCTGATGGGCGTGAACAACAGCGTGGTCATTTCCTTCACGTTCGGCCTCGGCTCCGCGCTCGCGGCGGCGGGCGGCATCCTTTACGCGTCGCTCTATCCGAGCATCGAGCCTTTCATGGGGGTCCAGCCGGGGTTGAAAGCCTTCGTGGCGGCCGTGTTAGGGGGTATCGGAAATATTCCCGGAGCCGCGCTCGGCGGACTGATCCTTGGCATTTCCGAGACGCTGGTGAAGGGCTACAGCCAGGAGTTCGGCATCCCTTCGGGTTACTCGGAAGCGGTCGCTTTCGTGATCTTGATTCTCATCCTGATTTTCAAACCTGCGGGCCTACTCGGCAAGGTGGAGCGCGAAAAAGTCTGACCTTATGAAGCGCTACTCCGCCCAAATCGCTTTGATCCTCGCCGTGGCTGTTAGCCTGGGGATTTCCCTGCTGTCGGATTCCATCGACGCCTACTATCTGGACATCGCGCTCAATGTCGGCATCAACATCATTCTGGCGGTTAGCTTGAATCTGGTGAACGGCCACACCGGCCAATTCTCACTCGGCCACGCCGCCTTCATGTCGTTGGGTGCCTATGGAGCCGCGGTTTTCACACTGGAGGCCAGCGGAAAACTGATCCCCCTGCTCGGCGGCCCGGGGACCTTCGCGACGGGCGTCGCATTCCTCGTCGCGCTGATGATCGGCGGGCTGTGCGCCGCCATCTGCGGCTGGCTGGTCGGCATGCCCTCGCTGCGCCTGCGGGGCGACTATCTGGCGATCGTGACCTTGGGTTTCAACGAAATCGTTCGGGTGATCCTGCAAAACACCCGTGGCGACGGACCTTTCGGCGGTCCCCTAGGCCTGCGGGGAATCCCGCCTAACACCACGTTTTTCTGGGTCTTCGCACTGGCCGCCGTGTGCATCTATGTCGTCGCCTCGATGGTAAACTCCACCTACGGCCGCGGCTTTCTAGCAGTGCGTGACGACGAGATTGCCGCCGGTTCCATGGGGATCAACACGGTGCGCTACAAGGTGACCGCGTTCGTCACCGGCGCGTTTTTCGCCGGTCTCGCTGGCGGGTTGTATGCGCATCTCCGCACGACGATTTCCCCCGAGGGATTCAATTTCCTCAAGTCCTTCGACATCGTGGTGATCGTCATCCTCGGCGGCATGGGCAGCACCGCCGGAGTCGTCGTCGCGGCCATCCTGTTGACCGTGATGAACGAGTTTCTGCGGGACGCCGAGCAATACCGCATGATCGTCTTCTCGCTGCTGTTGATCGTGATGATGATCGTCCGTCCGCAGGGGCTGATCCCGTCGTTGTCTTTCCTAAACCGGAGGAAAAAATCCGCATGAGCGCCGGACTCGAACTCAACGACGTGACGATCCGCTTCGGCGGATTGAAAGCCGTGGGCGAACTCAGTTTCGCCGTGGCACCCGGCGAGTTGGTCGGGCTGATCGGGCCTAACGGCGCGGGCAAGACCACCGTTTTCAATCTAATCACCGGCGTTTACACTCCGACCGCAGGCCAGCTCCATTTCAACGGCGTGCCGGTGCCCGGAAAGAAGCCGCACGAAATCACCCGGCTGGGAATCGCCCGCACCTTTCAAAACATCCGGCTCTTCCAATCGCTCTCGGTGCTCGACAACGTGCGGGCCGCGATGCTGACCCACTTGAAGCGCGGCATCATCCACTCGCTCACCCGCGGCCCGGTCTATCACCGCGAGGAAGCGGCGGTGGAAAAACAAGCGCTCGAGCTGCTCGATATTTTCGGCCTCGCCGATGCCCGCGACAAGAACGCGAAGGACATGAACTACGGCGATCAGCGCCGCCTCGAAATCG
This sequence comes from Akkermansiaceae bacterium, assembly GCA_031371325.1. Classification (GTDB taxonomy): domain Bacteria; phylum Verrucomicrobiota; class Verrucomicrobiia; order Verrucomicrobiales; family Akkermansiaceae; genus Luteolibacter. The sequence continues at coordinate 6,289 of JANMJJ010000134.1, forward strand.
TCCGGGCGCTCGCCACCCAACCGCAACTCCTCCTCCTCGACGAACCGGCTGCGGGCATGAATCCGTCCGAAAAAGAAGATCTCATGCAGCTCATCAATTTCATCAAGGAGCGCTACAACCTCGCCGTCCTGCTAGTCGAGCACGACATGAAAGTCGTCATGGGAATCTGCCAGCGCATCGCGGTGCTGGAATACGGCATCAAGATCGCCGAAGGAAGTCCCAAGGAAATTCAGAGCCATCCGAAAGTGATCGAAGCCTATCTCGGCGCGGCGGCGGGATAGTTGAGAGTTTAGGGTTGAGAGTTGAGAGTAAGAAAATGGTAGAGAGAAAAGAGTATGTTTAATTTTGAAAAACTCGAAGTTTGGCGGCTATCTATCGAATTCGCGGATGTCGTGTATTCCACGACATGTCGCTTCCCAATAGACGAGAGGTTCGGCCTTACGAACCAGATGAGGCGGGCGGCTGTTTCCATATCATCGAATATCGCGGAAGGTAGTTCCCGAAATTCCCGCAAAGACTTCGCCAGATTTGTCGAGATTGCCGCAGGCTCGGTTTACGAAGTCGTCTCCCAATCATTTATCGGCCGGAACCAAGGCTTCCTGACATCGGATGAGTTTGAAGTCCTTTACGCCGCTGCCGAAGAACAAAGTCGCATGCTCAGCGGCCTGCGCCGCTCGCTGCTAGGCGAAGCCTGATCTTCTTCGTCTCAACTCTAAACTCTCAACCCTAAACTCTCAACCCTCTTGCTCACCGTCGAAAACCTCCACGTCTCCTACGGCGCAATCAAAGCCCTCCATGGTGTCAGCCTCAAGGTGCCACAAGGCAGCATCGTCACCTTGATCGGCGCGAACGGCGCGGGGAAATCCACGACGCTCCGGGCGTTGTCCGGCTTGGTGAAAGCCGAGTCGGGTTCGATCAAATACAACGGTGAGGAAATCTCCAGGCTGCCCGCTAACAGGATCGTTGCTGGCGGCCTGTGCCATGTGCCTGAAGGCCGGATGATTTTCTCGAATCTGAGCGTTCTGGAAAATCTCAAGATGGGCGCATACCTCCAGCGCGACAAGAAGTGGATCGCTGCACAAACCGACTATGTGTATGGCCTGTTCCCGCGCTTGAAGGAGCGTGAAATCCAGGCGGCTGGCACGCTCTCCGGTGGCGAGCAGCAGATGTTAGCCATCGGCCGCGCGCTGTTAAGTAAACCCAAGTTCCTGATGCTCGACGAGCCATCACTCGGCATCGCGCCGTTGCTGGTGAAATCCATCTTCGAGCGCATCGTCGAGATCAACCGCGAGCAGGGACTTACGATTTTGTTAGTCGAGCAAAACGCCAATCTGGCACTTGATGTTTCGAGTTATGCCTACGTCCTCGAAACCGGGAAGATCCTGCTGGAAGGCCCGTCTGCCCAAGTGAAGGCGGATCCGCAAGTGCAGGCTGCGTATCTTGGGGCTTAGGTCAGTCCGTTCTTCCCTTCGGCCTCACCAGCCATGAGGTGATCACGCCGGTCGCGAGAATGCCGAGGATCACCGCGAGGATGGTCAGGTTGGACGAGTCGCCGAGCCAGAGTTGTCAGCCACTTCGCGGCGAGCATCACCAGCGCACCGCTTTCGTGCTTGCTCAGAGCGAGGGTGAGCAAGAGGTCGCGGATGTATTTACCGCCGAGGGCCAGCACGCGGCATGCACGCGCTCCCCTGCTTATTTTGAAATCAGGTCGAAGGACTTGAGGTCGCTCAACTGTCGGGGTTGCCGGCCAAGATGCAGCTTGCCGGTCACTTTGACATAGCTGCTATCCGCCATGTGGGCTTGGTCTGCGTTACGATATTGATCGGCGTTCAGGTTAGTCCGTGCTTTGACCGTCTCACCCTCTGGGAGCAGAAGGGAAAGAATCACCTCGCCCGAGCGACGGCCGTCATCCCCCATCTCGCCATCAAGCCGCTCGACGGTGCCGATGAAGGTGTCTTCCAAGTGTTTTTCCGTGGAGCGGAGCTCTCGGCGAACCTCCTCGATGCGGGAGAAGTAATCGTGCTGGACGCGGACCGTGGAAACCGTGGGTTCATTCACAGGCCGGGGAATGGAAGCGGCCCAAGTGATTCCAATGTCCACGGAATTCTTGAGCGAAGCTTCCTCGAAACGGGTCAGAGCCTCGCAAAAATTGGATGAGATCAGCGGGGCGTCGTTGGTTTTGATGGCGGAGACCAGGGCATCCAAGGAATCCGTTTCAATGGCGGTGACCAGTTCGCGGAGTGCATGCTGCATGGCAAGGGTGGTCCGCCGGACGAACGGTGCTTCCAACTCACCCGGCAGCATGGGTGCCTGAACTTCCGAGGCATGCACCGGGCAGGATACGTTCAAGATAAAGCTGCCGGGCTGGGTGTGGCGGAAGCGCGCGGTTTCCAAGAATTGCTGTGCTTCCGAGCGGCTGAGACGCGGATGATGAGCCTTCGGCTTGAGGACGGTGCAGGCGAAGGGGCAGTGGCAGGCGTTGCGGACATTAGCCCCGGAGCGGTTACTGGCGCTGCGGCATAGCGCGACAATCGAGAGCATCGGCTCCTCGACGCGCATTGAGGGAGTCAAGCTGTCCAATTATGAGGTGGAACGGCTCTTGGCCAGCTTGAACCAGACATCGTTCGCCACCCGCGACGAGCAGGAGGTGGCGGGCTACGCCAGGGTTATGGAAAGGGTCTTTGAAAGCTGGTCCGAACTTCCCCTGAATGAAAACCATCTGAGGCAACTCCACGCGGAATTGCTCCAGTTCAGCGACAAGGACACGCGCCACTGCGGCGAGTACAAGACCCACCCGAACCACGTGGCCGCCTTCGGCCCCGACGGCAACATGCTCGGCATCGTGTTCGAAACCAGTTCCGCGTTCGATACTCCCTTCGAGATGGGACATCTCCTGCAATGGCACCGGGAAGCCGAAACGGTGCCCGATCAGTGGCATCCACTGCTGAGAATCGGGATTTTCATCGTTCGTTTTCTGGCGGTGCATCCGTTTCAAGATGGGAACGGACGGCTGTCCCGGGTTTTGACCACGCTCCTGCTGCTGCAAGTCGGTTACGCTTACGTCCCGTATTCCAGCCTGGAAAGCGTCATTGAGGCCAACAAGGAAGCCTACTATCTGGCACTCCGCCAAACCCAGACCACGCTCAAGGAGCAGGATCCTGCATGGCATCCCTGGGTTCTGTTTTTTCTGAAAGCGCTCAAGACCCAGAAGGACCGACTTCTCAGCCGTCTGGATGCGGAACAACAAGCACTCGCGACGCTCACTCCGCTGGCCCGCTCGATTAGTGAGCTTCTTGCCAGTCAGGCGCACGTCTCCGTGGCGTCCATCGTGGCGGCGACAGGAGCCAGCCGCAACACGGTCAAGGCCACGCTTACCCGGATGTTGCAGGCGGGCCTGCTGGTCCGGCACGGTTCTGGTAGATCAGTCCATTACACCAAACGGTAGAGATCATGATTCATGCGATGCAGGGGGCCGCTTTGCTGACGATGTCGAGGTGGGATCGCGGAGCAGACGGAATATGTCTTCGGTTTGTTTCCGCGCTCCAGTTGTGGCTCACTCCGCTTCCCGATGCCGCCACCCCGGCAGCAGGAAAATGGAAATTCCCATGCTCAACAGGATGCCGATGACGGACACCGTCCCCAGACTAACAAGCGCGTCGCTCGAGGAAAAAACCAACGAGCCGAAGCCGATGACGTTGGACGCGCCGCAGAACAGCAGCGCCTTGCCAGTGCCTTGCCAAAGGTCTTTGAAATCGCCGCCGGTGCGGCGCAGGCTGAGGGTGACGTGGATGGCGTAGTCGATCCCGGTGCCTAGCAGCAGCGGGGTGGCCATCAGGTTGACGAAGTTCCATTTCAACCCGGTCAGGCTCATGATGGCGAGCAACAGCAAGCTGCTGACGACCATCGCGAACAAGGCCAGCGCGACGTCAGAAACCCGGCGGAAGATGGCGATCATCATGCCGACGAGCAGGATGAACATCGGCACCAGCATCCGGGTCATGTCCTCTCTAACGAGTTTGGCGATGGCCGGCTTGAAGAGATCCCAGCCGCTCAGCCAGATGCCGCCGCCGGTCATGGCGCGGAATTTTTCATAGTCCGTCCCCGCCGGATCGACCCCGGCGGCGGGTTCCAGCGAGCCTAACACATAGCCGCCACCCTCCTGCTTGCGGGACAGAAAGAGCCGCATGATTTCCCGCGCCGAGGCGGATTGCGGATAGACCAAGTGGGATTCGCCGGTCTGGCGGGCCATGGCCTCTAACACGCTTCGTCCGAGGGCCAATCCTTCCTCGGCGAATCCGGCAGCATCGGCCTCGTGGAGCAGGCGCTCGCGGTCCGTGGCGAGGGAGGCGAGGACCGGGCGGTTCGCGGCCTGTCGCGCGGCGTCCGGCCACCAGCCATCCGGCAAGGCGGCTTGCTGGATCGAGCCGGCGGTTTGCGCGGCGGCGAGCCGGCGGCGGGCTTCGGTCAGGCGCTGGTGCATCTCCGCATCGGTCTTCGCCTCGACGACTAGGCCCAGGGATTTGCCGCTGTAGGCGGGGAAGGATTTTTGGACGTGCTCGAAGGTTTCCATCGCCTCGCTGTTGCGCGGGCGCATGATCGATGAACTGAACTCGGCTCCGGGCATGCCGTGGACGAGTAAAATGACCACGGCGGCCAGTGATAGAATGCTGGTGATGGCCCAGGACATTTTCCCGCGCGGAAGGATTTTCCCAGACCCTCGCGCGGGTTGCCGATCCACCCCGAACTTGGCGACGTACGGCAGATAGATCACCAGCATCAGAATGGCGGCGGCGCTCAGGCCGAAGGCGACGATGCTGCCTAACTGCGCCATGCCCGGCAGTCCGCCGAGATTGAGGGCGAGGAAGACCACGGTGGTCGTCAGCGCGCCGAACAACACCGGCTTGCCGCTGGCGGCCAGCAGCTTCTTGCGATCGTGGCCGGCGAGTTTCGCCTCCTGGCAGATCACCAGACCGTAATCCACGGCTAGGCCGATGAGGATTTCAATCGAACTCAGCGCCATGATGCTGAGCTCGCCATAGAGCCAGCCGGCGATGCCCAACGCCACCGCGAACACCAGCACCAGGATGCCTGTTAGCCCGAGCAGCAAGCTGAAGCGGCGTTGCATCCACCAGAATAAAATCCCGATCAACCCGAGGGTGATGCTGATGGAGCCGCTCAAATCGTTTTCCATCGCCACGCCGATTTCGGAGGAAAACGCGGGCTCGCCGGTTAGGCGGACTTTCAGGCCGGCACCATCGCCCTTCTGCCACTCGGCCACCGCCGTGCGGAGTTTTTTTAACCAGGAATCCGCCTCGCGGTAGCCTTGGATCGGGGCGGGGGAGTCCGTGAATAACAGATGGGTGCGGCCGTCTTGGCTCTCGAAAGCCTCGCCGCCCTGGCCGGAGGAATTCATCAGGGTGGTCACGGCCGGGTGATTGAGGAAACCGAACGGGTCGTGGGCGAGCATGACCATGTCGAGGCCTTCCATCGAGGTGGCCACCTTGGCCAGCGAATCCTTTACCGTCGCCGCCGAGTTGGACGGGGCTAGTCTGCTAGTTTGAGCTTGGGTGACGGTCGGGTCGCCGTTGAGCCAGAGGTAGGCGAGCAGCTCGGCGATGCCTTGCGGCTCCTCGTTCCAGCGCGGCTTCCAGCGGGCGTGTTTCACCAATCCGCCGACTTCGAGTTGTTTCCCCAGCGATTCCGCCGCTCCTGATAGAGTGCCCGCGTCCTGCTCGCCACCTTCGATGACGACGATTAGCTCGTCGTTGCGCGAAAACGCATCGTGGAAGGCTTTCAGCCCTTTCACCTCGGGCAGTTCGGCAGGCAGCATCGAGAGGATGTCAGTGTCGAAGCGCAGCCGGGTCAGGCCGAACGACGCGAACAAAATCGCGGCGACAAGGATGAGAGGAGCTGCCAGACGGCGCGACATGCGCGGACTCAAGCGGGAATCGGCCGTCTTCGCAAGTAGTCCCGCCTCTCCCCGTTTGTAGTCCCGCCTTCAGGCGGTCTTGGGTGGAATATGAGAC